>CAUJGC010000226.1 GCA_963169075.1 Myxococcota bacterium | reverse complement strand
TCTTCGTCCTGGTCATGGCGACCGTCATGGTCACCCAGGAGGTCCGCAAGGCGATGACCCCCGTCGAGGAGGCCACCCCCGCCACAGCCGAGACCTCCCCCGACGCGCCGACGCCCACGACGACCGCCCACTGAGCCCGCGCCCCTCCTCCTCCCTGCCCTGCCCTCCTCTCCCCTCTCCTCATCCCTCCCGCCCCTGGAGCACGTCATGCACCGCCGCCTGACCCCAGCCCTCCTCTGCGCCTTCGCTGCCCTGGCGGCGAGCCCCACCGCCGCGGCGGAGCCAGGCCGCGGCGAGGTGGAGGTGGGGCTCCTGGGGCAGCTCCAGGCCGAGGGCGGCAGCGACGACGCCGAACCCACCCTCCGCCTCCGCCGCCTCCGCCCCATGCTCCGCGCCGAGCGCGGGGGGCTGGAGGCCCTGGCGGTGGTGGACGTCGCCAAGGGCGACGCCGAGGTCATCGACGCCTGGGTCGGCGGCCCCCTCGGCGCCCTGCGCTGGCGCGCCGGGCAGCAGAAGCTCCCGCTGACGGCCTTCCGTCAGCGGTCCATCGCGCGCCTCGGGCTGGTGGACTGGCCCCTCCTGAGCACGTGGCTCGGGGGAGAGCGGCAGCTTGGGGTGGCGGTGGACGCAGGCGGCGCCGAAGGCGGATGGAGCGCCCAGCTCGGCCTCTTCGAGGGGCGCAACACCCGGCGCGCCCACGGCGTCGCGCCGGCCCTCCTCTTCTACGGCGCGCCCCAGAGCGCCGCCGCGGGCTCCATCCACCCCGAGGCCGTCGCCCGCGTCGGCTGGCGCGCCGGGCGCGCCTTCGGCGCGAGCCTGGGCGCCGCCGCCGACGCCGCGCCGGTGCGCGGCGAAGACGCGAGCTGGCGCGGGAGCGCGGAGGTCGAGGGGCGCCTGGGGCGCCTCCACCTGGAGGCCGTCGCCCAGGTCGCAGACCTCCCCGCCCCGGGCCGCGACGCCTGGGGCCTGCGCGCCTGGGGCGGCTGGGCCAGCGCCGCCTGGGAGGAGGACACCTGGGGCCTGGGCGCCTCCGCCTCGGGCATCGCCCTGGAGTCCCCGCTGCGACACGCCGCCGCCCAGCGCCTCGACCAGCCCGTCGAGGCCCTCCGCGGCCACGCCAACCTCACCGCCTGGTGGACCCCCGAGGGCGCGCCCTGGTCCCTCCGCGCTGATCTCCAGACGGCGACCCGCGCCGTCGCGCCGGACCTCCTGGGCCGCCTCCTCCTCCAGGCCACCTTCTGAGCGAGAGACACCTCATGATGATCCGACCGCAACGCCTCGGCGCCCTCGTCCTCCCGCCCCTCCTGCTGCTGGCGGCCTGCGCCCCCAGCCCACCCGAGGCCGCCCACACCGGGCACCCCGCCGCCGTCACCGCCCGCCCCGACCTCGCCTTCACCCGCTCCCCCGGCGGCGCCGCCGAGCTTCGCCCGGAGGCCCTCCTCCCCCTGCTGGGCGCCGTCCGCGTCGTCGATGTCCGCGAGGAGGAGGAGCTGCGCGACGACCTCGGCCACATCCCCGGCGCCCTCCACGTCCCGCTGGCCGATCTCGACGAGGCCGCCGCCGCCTGGTCCACCGAGGAGCCCCTGATCCTCGTCTGCCGCTCCGGGCGACGCTCCGCGCGCGCCGTTGAAGCCCTGGAGGCGCAGGGTTTCCGCCGGGTGGCCTCGCTCACCGGGGGGATGCTCGCCTGGGACGCCCACGGGCTCCCCTCCTCGCGCCGGAGCGACGACTTCACCCACTACGACGCCCACAAGCCGCGCCCCGCAGACGCCCCCACCGACGACGCCAGCCCGATCCAGGCCCTCCTCCAGGAGCCCGGCGCCGTCGCCTGGGTCAAGGTCGCCTCCCTGCTGGAAGGCGGCGTCGAGGCCTGCGTCGATGGGCGCACCACCCACCCCGTCATCGGCACCCCCGGCGGAGACGCCGGGGAGCTGGTCCTGGCCCTCGCCACCCTGGAGCGCCTCACCCAGCAGCCCATCACCGAGGCCACCGTCCAGGCCGAGCTGGACGCCTACATCGACGCCTTCGGCCGCTTCTACCTCCACACCGACGCCCACGCCATGGAGCGCCTCGGACACCACCTCGCCTTGCTACCCGCCCTGGCCCCCTGGAAGGAGCAGCTCCACGACCCCGCCAGCCTGGAGCGCTGGGTCCGCCACCCCCCGCGCGAGGCCGAGCCCCACCTCCTCGACGCCCTCACCGCACCCGACCACGTCGGCTGCGGCCACCTCCGCCTCATGCTCCAGCACCCCGACGACTACGGCGCCCGCCCCGAGCTGGTCCGCGCCGTCCTCCGCGCCGCCTTCCAGCAGCTCTGGAGACACCCCGAGCGCGTCCTCTGGGAGATCCTCGAAGGCGAGCACGGCGAGCGCGGCGTCCTCCTCATCACCCAGGACGCCCCCCTCCGCGCCTTCTCCCGCGTCCCCGCCGTCCGCCCCGCACGCGGCGACCTCCAGCTCTTCATCGACCACCCCGCCGTCACCGACTTCATGCGCCAGCAGAACGCCTGGTTCTTCCTCGACGCCAGGCGCCTCCCCCAGACCCAGACCCTCGCCCCGGACGACTTCATGGCCGCCCTCAACACCCTGGCCGAGCAGCAGCTCCTCGCCACCCTCGACCGCCTCGCCTTGGGCCTCCCCCGCTACGAGGCCCAGCTCACCCCCGCGCCCTCCCCCCTCCAGCCGCCAGCGGCCCGCGGCCGCAAGCTGCCCGGACCCCCCCGGGGCCGTGCGGACTGCCGCGCGGCGCACGCCGGGCGCACGGCC
>CAUJGC010000225.1 GCA_963169075.1 Myxococcota bacterium | reverse complement strand
GGTGCTCCCCGGCGCCGCCGGGCCCCGCGCCCCGGGCGGGCGCCCCCCCCCCCCCCCCGACCCCCATTTTTCTCTAGGCCGGGCGCTCCCCCCGACCGTCGGCGTGCTTCGCGAAGCGCCCCTCCTCCCGCCCGTGGACGGGCCCAGCCCCTCTCCACGGCCACCCGCCGAAGCCCGTCCGCTGGTAGTCCTGCATCGTCTGCTGGATCTCCGCCGCCGAGCTCATGACAAAAGGCCCCCGCTGCACCACAGGCTCCCCGATGGGCCGCCCCTGGAGCATGAGCACCTCGGCAGGAGCCCCGCCGTTGACAAGCTCGCACGGCACCTCGGGCCGCACCTGCGCCGCGTGGCCCCGCTCCACGCGCCGCCCGCCAAAGCTCACCCCCTCCCCGCCGAAGACGTAGAAGACCCGCTGCACCCCCTCGGGCGCCTGCGGCGGCGTCCACCGCGCCCCCGCCTCCATCAGGATCGACCACACCCCCACCGACGCCTCCGGGCGCGACGCCCACGAGCTGGGCGGCGGCGCCAGCGGCTGCACCTCCCCCAGCGCCCCCGCCACCACCGTCACCTCCGTCCCGCGCCCCGAGGCGTCCGCGTGCTGGAAGACAGGGACCTGCTCCTTCCAGAACATCGTGAAGTACGCCTCCTTCATCTTGTCGGCCCGCGGGAGGTTCAGCCAGATCTGAAAAAGCTCCACCGGGTTCGACGCGTCGCGCCGCACCAGCGGGAACATCTCCGCGTGGACCACCCCGCCGCCCGCCGTCATCCACTGCACGTCGCCCTGCCCAAAGCGCGCCGTCGCCCCCATCGAGTCCGAGTGATCAATGAAGCCTCGCCGCGCGATGGTGATCGTCTCAAAGCCCCGGTGCGGGTGCATCGGGAACCCCGGCACATGATCCCCGTGGTACATGCTCCAGCCGTCCTTCCCGCTGAAGTCCGCACCGATCGAGCGCCCCGCCAGCGACGCCACAGGCCCCATCCGCTCGTCACCCGCCGGATAGGCGTCGTTGTGGTGTACGCAGAAGAGGAACGGATCCACCGTCGGCCACGGAAAGCCCAACCTCACCACCCCGATCACCGCCTCGCTCGTCATCGCACACCTCCTCAAAGCCGACCAGCTCCGCCGCGCCCTGTGCGCCGCGCACCTCAGGAGACAGCCCGCACGCCGCCGCCATTCCAGCTCATTGCCCCCATGTGGAGACAATCAAGCCCAGAAGTCGCCTACTGTGTCCCAATTGGCGGCGACGAATAAAGCCGCGCCCCGCCCCGTCCTGATCCCAAGGGCCTGGACACCACAACACAGCGGAGGTCCACCATGCAACGTCTCGCCGTCACGCTCGTCGTCACCCCCCTGCTCCTGCTCGCCGCCGCCTCAGCAGCCGACGCCCAGCTGCTCCTGGGCGCCGAGGGTCAGGTCGGCGTCGCCTCGGAGGGCTGGGCGCAGGAATCCCAGCTCGGCCAGGGGGTGCAGCTCCGGCTGGGCTACGCGCTCCCGGCGCCGGGGCTCCACCTCGTCGGAGAGGCCACCGGGGGCCACCTCGCCTTTGACCCCACCTCAGCCCAGAACAGCCTGGAGATCAATAACTTAGGGGCCGGGCTCCGCGTGGGCATCGACGCCCCGCTCCGCCCCTCGGTCTTCGGGCACCTGGGCTACGCCTGGGTGACAGCGCCGGGCCTGCCCGACGTCGAGGACGGCCAGACCTGGGATGTCGGCGCCGCGCTGGACCTCACCCTCCTGCCGGTGGTCAACATCGGCGTCTCCACCGCCTGGCACAACATGCCCGGGCAGGGCCAGTGGGTCACCGCAGGCGCCCACCTGGAGGTCGCCTTCTAGCTCATGAACTCCAGCACCGCGGCCCGCCACGCCTCCGGCGCCTCGATGGGGAGGGTGTGGCCGTAGCCGTCCAGGATGACGTGGCGCGCCCCCGCAGGCAGCGCCTCAAGAAGCGCCTTCGCGCCATCCGCGCTCACCAGCGGGTCGAGCGGCGAGGTGATGAGGAGGGTGGGAGCCTGGAGACGGGAGGCTTCGAGGTCGATGGGGGGGAAGGTGGCGTAGGAGGCCAGGAGGGCCTGGAGGCCCTCGGCGGAGTTCCGCTGCACGCTGGCGCGCACCATCCCGGCGAGCTGATCCTTGTACCTCTCCAGGAATCGCTCACCCAGGATGTGGGGCAGGGCGCACCAGGTCATCGCCTCGACGCCGCCGCGCTGGAGGACCTCGTACCAGGAGCGCACGATGAGGCGCCGCAGCTCGGTGTCGCGCGCGCCGGCGCTGGTGAGGATCACGCGCTCGACACGCTCGGGGCGCCGCGCCGCGAAGGCCACCGCCAGGCGCGCCCCGAACGAGAAGCCGCAGAGGGTGACGCGCTCCAGCCCCAGGTGATCCAGGAGCGCCGCGATGTCTTCGACGTGGACGTCCAGCGTGAGCGGCGCGGCGCCGACGCTGCTCTGCCCCTGGCCGCGGGCGTCCCAGGTGATGACCTGGTGGTGGGGCGCCAGCTCCCGGCGCTGGGACATCCAGTTCGCCGTGGACTGGCTCATCCCGTTCAAGAGCAGCAGCGGCGGGCCTTCGCCGCGCACATCGTAGAAGAGCGAGACGCCTCCGGAACGCTCCAACCTCGGCACGCACACCTCCTCACCTCGGGTTCTGTGATCGGGGGCTTGCCGTTCGGCGCAGGCCAGGGCAAGCTGGAGCCGCCGCGCGCCCCCGCGCGCACTCTAGCCGCTCCTGCCCTGCGGCGCCACCCCACACCCTGGAGCCTGACATGTCTCTCGTCTCCCGGCTCATGCCCCACGGACCCAGCGGCTTCGGCTACGGCTCCACCGCGATGGAGGTCACCGAGGGGCTCGACCTCACCGGGCGCAACATCCTCCTCACCGGCTGCAACTCGGGCATCGGCCTGGAGACGCTCCGCGCCCTCACCGCGCGCGGCGCCCACGTCATCGCCGCCGCGCGCACCGAGGAGAAGGCTCGCGCTGCCGCCGCAGGGCTCGGTGACTTCACACCTGTCGCCTGCGAGCTCTCCGAGCCCAGCTCCGTCCGCGCCTGCGTCGAGCAGGTCAAGGCCCTCGGCAGACCCCTCCACGGCATCCTCTGCAACGCGGGCATCATGGCCCTCCCCAAGCTGGAGCAGCGCTACGGCCTGGAGCTGCAGTTCCTCACCAACCACATGGGCCACTTCCTCCTGGTCACGGGCCTCCTCGATCAGCTCGCAGACGACGGACGCGTGATCATGACCAGCAGCGACGCCCACAAGACCACCCCGCGCGGCGGCGTCCAGCTCGACAACCTCTCCGGCGAGAAGGGCTACATCGGCTGGCTCGCCTACGGCCAGTCCAAGCTCGCCAACATCCTCTTCGCACGCGAGCTGGCCCGGCGGCTCAGCGGCACCCAGAAGACCGCCAACGCCGTCCACCCCGGCGTCATCCAGACCAACCTCGGCCGACACATGGGCCTCCTCCCCAACCTCGGCCTCGCCCTCGCCAAGCCCCTCTTCCTCAAGACCCCCGAGCAGGGCGCCGCCACCCAGACCTGGGCTGTCGCGCACCCCGGCGCCGCCCACCTCCGCGGCGAGTACCTCGCGGACTGCAACGTCGCCACCTCCACCGCCAAGGCCCGCGACATGGACCTCGCCAGGCAGCTCTGGGAGACCTCCGAAGACCTCGCCTCGCGACTCTGAGCCCAGGATGGCACACAACAGCCGCATGACCGTCGCGGCCCACATCCTCAGCATGCTCGCCCAACGCAACGACGAGGAGCCCTGCGGCTGCGCGCTCACCTCCGACGCCCTCGCCTTGAGCATCGGCACCCACCCCGTCGTCGTCCGACGCGCCCTCGCCCAGCTCAAGACCGCCGGCCTCGTCGTCAGCAAGCGCGGGGCCGGCGGGGGCTCCGCCCTCGCCAGGCCCCCCGCCGACATCACCCTCCGCGACGTCTGGGAGGCCGTCGAGCACGACGGCGACGTCATCGGACGACACCCCGGCGGACCCAGCCCCTCCTGCCCCCTCGGCAACACCATCGCCGCCGTCCTCGACGACGTCTACGGCGACGCCGAGGAGGCCCTCAAGCGACACCTCGACGCCGTCACCCTGGAGGACATGCGCGACGCCATCGCCCAGCGCCTCACCCCCCCGACTTGAGCCCCTCCAGCCGCGACATCGCCCGCTGCACCGCCGGACGCGCCCCGATCCGCTCACACCAGCCCTCGGTGGACGGCAGCGACGGCAGCTCCGCCCCTGCCGCACGCAGGTAGCGACGCCCCGCGTACACCCACGGCCAGAGCGCGATGTCCGCCACGCTGTACGCCTCACCCGCCGCCCAGGCGTGCTCCCCAAGCTGACGCTCCAGCACCCCCAGCAGCCGCAGCGACTCCGTCGAGAAGCGCTCCAGCGCGTACGCGCTCCCCTCGCCGCGACCCGCGAAGTGCCCCCACTGCCCCAGCATCGGCCCCACCCCGCCCACCTGCCAGAACGTCCACGAGAGCGCCGCCGCCCGCGCCGCAGGCGCCTCGGGCAAAAATCCCCCGAAGCGCTCCGCCAGATAGATCAGCAGCGCCCCCGACTCGAAGAGCCGCACCGGCGCCGCGCCCGCCTCCTCATGCACCAGCGCCGGGATCTTGCTGTTCGGGTTGATCTCCACAAACCAGGGCTCAAACTGCTCCCCGCTCCCGATGTTCACCCCCCGGAGCGTGTACTCCACCCCAAGCTCCTCCAGCAGGATCGCGGGCTTCTGACCGTTCGGCGTGTTCCAGGCATAGAGCGTGATCATAACCTCATCCTATCAAAGTGTTTCAATCAAAAACCCAGGCACATCACATCGACGCGCCCAGGCCGCGCGCCTCAGCCCAGACGGCGCAGCGGCAGGAGCGCCCGGAGCCGCGGGTCGCGCAGGAAGAGCCCCGCCCACACCACCACCCCGAACACCACCGGCGCCACCCAGGCGTCGCCCGCGCGCACATGGGTCGCCACCGCGCCGCCCAGATAGGCCGTCAGCAGCAGCCCACCCAGCACGGCGGTCTGCGGGATGGCGTAGAGCAGCACGCAGAGCAGCTCCGTCACGCCGATCCACGGCAGCACCCCCGCCGGGTAGAGGTAGACCTCGGTGAAGCCCTTCGCAAGCTCCTCGTTGCCCATCAGCTTCCCCGACGCGCTGGCCAGCAGCCCCAGCGCCGCCAACCCCGAGAGCACACGCCCCGTCCACGTCATCCAACGCTTATTCTCTGCCGCCTCACTTGAGCTCATCGCCGCGCCTCCTTACCTTGACCTTGTCGTGGTGCTGAACCCTCACCAGGTTCCGCCCCGTATCCTGGTCACCCAAGAGAACCACCGCAAGAAGGCACATGCATGTCACCTGACCACACCGATGAGCCCGACCGCTGCGGCCAGGAGATCTGCCCCACCGCGCCCCACGCCCCCACGCGCTGCCTCGCCGTGCGCCAGGTCCTCCAGCGCGTCGGAGACAAGTGGAGCATCCTCATCGTCTGGACCCTCCAGGCCGGGCCCATGCGCTTCAACGCCCTCCGACGCGCCATCACCGGCATCTCCCAGCGCATGCTCACCCTCACCCTCCGCGGCCTCGAACGCGACGGCCTCGTGAGCCGCCAGGTCCACCCCACCGTCCCCCCAAGCGTCGAGTACGCCCTCACCCCCCTGGGGCGCGACCTCCTGGAGCCTGTCGGCGCCCTCGCCCGCTGGGCCACCCTCCACTTTCAAGACATCGAAGCAGCGCACCAACGCTTTGACGCTCAGGAGCCCAACCCATGACCACCCCGCCCCGACAAGAACACTGGCGCGGCGTCTACGCCGCCAAGCACCACCAGCAGGTCAGCTGGTACCAGCCCGCGCCCACCACCTCCCTCCAGCTCCTCCAGCTCGGCGGCGACCTGCGCGGCCGCCACGTCATCGACGTCGGCAGCGGCGCCTCCACCCTCGCGGATCACCTCCTCGACCTCGGCGCCCGCGTCCACCTCCTCGACCTCGCCGCTCAGGCCCTGGAGGTCACCCGCCAGCGCCTCGACAACCCAGACGCGCCCGTCACCTTCCAGGCCGGGGATGTCCTCACCGACGACCTCGGCGGCCCCTTCGACGCCTGGCACGACCGCGCCGTCTTCCACTTCCTCACCGACCCCCACGACCAGGCGCGCTACCGCGAACAGCTCCGGCGACACCTCAAGCCCGGCGGCCTCGTCGTCGTCGGCACCTTCGCAGACGACGGCCCCGAGCGCTGCTCCAACCTCCCCGTCCAACGCTACGCCCCCGAAGCCCTCGCCAGCGCCCTCGGCCCCGACCTCACCCCCCTCCACCTCCTCCGCGACACCCACCTCACCCCCGGCGGCAACCCCCAGCGCTTCGCCTGGATCGCCGCCACCTGGCGACCCGCCTGACCTCACGGCGTCCGCCGGACCCGGATCAGGATGTGATCGTCGATCAGCACGTCCTCGGCGCTCCAGAGCGTCAAGACACGATCCACCTCCGGCAGCTGACCCAGCTCAAAGATGTGATTGTACCCGGGATACGAGGGATACACCCGCCCGGTCTGCGGATCGATGAGGCGCTGGGGCAGCTCCGCGCTGGAGAGCTGACACGTCACCATCACCTGACCGTCCTGGCGCGTCATCGTCGAGATCACGCTGTAATGCCCGCCCTGCGAGGTCCGAAACACCGTGAAGCGCTGCGCCGTCGCCCCCTCATCCGCGCTCACGTCCAGGATGAAGTCCTTCGGCGGGTTGAACGAGCCCGTCTCCATGAAGGTCGCAGGCGGCAAGTAGTGGAACCACGGCCACGCCACCTCGTAGAAGCTCCGCCACTCCCCGCCGTTCACCCGAAAGCGCAGGCTCGGGAGGGTCTGCGGCGTCACCAGCGACCACACCACCGCCGAGCCCGGGTCCTGAGACTCCAGCTCCGTCGAGAAGAAGAGCGGCAGCCACGACGTCGAAGGGCTCTCCAGCGGCGAGAGCGGCGGCAGCTCCCACCACTCCGCATACGTCGCCGGGTTCACCTGCTGGGTCCGCACGTCCGGGTAGTCCTGGCACCCCTCACCGACGCTCCGCAGGTGCGTGTTACGCGGCGTCCCATCATCCAGATGCTTGTAACGATAGGCTTTTTTGGCGCTCCCCGGGATGCTCCCCACGAAGGTCATCGGCGCAGGCTGCTCCATCAGCCCCTCGATCCAGTAGAGCGGCGGACACTCCGCCACCACCTCACCCACCAACGCCCCCGCATAGGCGCTGGAGTAGAGGTGCGGCAGCCCCGAGCCGTGGTTCTGGAGGTTCTCGCACCCACACGCCACCGGCGCGCACTCGCACCCGCCCTGCGCGTTGGCGTAGGCCTGCCCCGACGCCAGCACGTCCAGGAAGGCCAGCCGCTCCGCGTCCTCCACCCCCACCAGCGACGTCTGCGTCGCGGTGTAGCGCACCTGCTGCCCCGCGCACCCGACCCCGCAGCCCTCCTTCGTAAAGATCCCGGAGCGGCTCCCGCTGTACACCGGCGGACCGGCGTCCTCCTCCAGCGCGGCGTCCTCGGCGCCCCCCGCGTCCTCCCCGGACGGCGCGTCCTCCCCGGACGACGCGTCCTCCCCGGGCGACGCGTCGGCCCCAGGCGACGCGTCCGGGACGACGCCGACGTCGCCCGGCGACGCACCCACATCCGACGCCCCACCGACGTCCTCACCGCTCAACGCCCCGGGGGTGGCCTGGAGGGTGCTCTCATGGCAGCCCACCGCCAGCAGCGCGAGCGCGCCGAGCGACACGAACCAGCTCAACATAGGATGCTCAAGGGGGAGAGGGGTTGGGGGACCAGCCAGCAGCGACGCGCGCCTGAGCCAACAGGCGAGCAGCTTCACGGCGCGTCGTCCATCCCGTCGCCGCGAGCCGACGCCTCCAGCCGCGCGCAGAGCAGCTCCCGCGTCACCCGGAAGGCGTGGAGCCGCTCCGCGTCGCTCCAAGCCTCCTCCTCACGATCCGGGGCCTGGAGCGGCCAGCGCAGCCGACGCGCCCCCGACAAGAAGACCGGGCACACCTCCTCCGCGCAGAGCGTGATCACCAGCTCGACCGATTCAGGGTTCACGCTTCCCACAGCCCTCAAATCCTGCACCGAGATATCCAGGCTGATCTCCGCCATGACGCGGCTCCAGGCCTGCAGCGACAAAACAACAACAAATAGCCAACAACAACATGAAGATACACTGGCCCCTCCACCTCTCTCCAGGCGCCGAGACCCTGGACGACGACGCCCTCTACGCCTGCGCGGCGCGGATCCCCGACGGCCTCGGCCCCCTCCGCTTTGTGCGAGGCTGCTGGCCGATGGCCCCCGCGAGGTGGAGCTGACCGCCGAGGTCGGGCGGGGGATGCAGCTCATCGCCCTGGACCCCAAGCCCGCCCAACCCACTGATCTTCAAGGATAAACATCAGGGCGGCGGCAGCGGGATGCCCACCACATCCCGGGTGCCGGGGTGCTCGGCTGCGGTCCAGATCAGCCCCGCCTCCCGCTCGTAGCTCAGATCTTCGCATCCGTAGGGCCAGGCGGTGATCCGGCTCTCCAGCCCGGGGCGCGTCCGGTAGAGGCGCCCGAAGCGGCTCGGCGTCTGGCTGGAGGAGGAGATGTAGACGCTCCCCTCCCAGGTCAGCCCCCCCTGCATCCGCGTCTGACCCCCGATCCACGCCTCCGCCGCCCGCACCTCGCCGCCCCGCGCCTCCAGGCGCCCCGTCGCCGGGTCCAGCGGCCACGCCACCAGCCGCCCGCTGGGGTCGTCCGCCCGATACTCCCCGGTGACGAGGCGGGGCGGGCTGGCGCTCCGGTCCAGCCCCACGAACGAGAAGCGCACCGGGCACGCCCCCTCCTGCACCACATAGCGCGCCACCTGCGGCACCGCGTAGCGGTAGCCGAAGGCGTCGATGCGCCCCGGGCTGACCCCGATCCGCCCGTTGTCATCCACATGGCTCACCCGGATGATCCGCGAGAGGTCGAAGACCCGCAGCCCCCGCGCCGTGTCCGCCACATAGAGAAAGTCCCCATACCAGGCGATCCCCCCCGCGTGCAGCGCGCCGCCGCTGTCATAGAGCGCCGGGCCGATGTCCACCGCCCCGCCCTCCAGCGACGGCTCCACCAGCAGGAGGTGCCGGTAGCGCACCTGCCCCAGCGCCGTCAGATCCACCAGCGAGATCCGCGCGCCCTTGATCGGCGCGGTCTCGGGCGTGTAGTACCAGCTCACCAGCATCGCCCGCCGCCCCGCCAGGCGCCCCGACGCCACCCCGTCGCTGGAGGTCGAGATCCCCTGCGGATACCAGTCCTCCGTGTTCATATCCCCGTCGTTCCAACGGAAACCCTGCCACGCATGGTTCTGGAGCCGCTCGGCCCCCTGCGCCGTGATCCCCGCGACGCCCTCCCGGTTCAGATCCCCCAGGATGTCCTCCAGCCGCAGCGCGCCGCCTGCGCGAGCCACCAGCGCGTCCGCCGCAGCCTCCAGCGAGCCCGTCGGCCCGCGCAGCGCGAAGCGACACCCGTCCGCAGCCTCCATGAAGTGCTCCGGAACGCTCCGCTCCTCCGACGCGCACGAGCCCCCAAGCGGCGCGCATGCCCAATCCAGCACGCACGACGCCGAGCACCCGTCGTCGCTTATCGCGTTGCCATCATCGCACATCTCCTCACCTTCCCTTACACCATCACCACAGCGCGGCCCCGCCGGGGCCGCGTCGGGCTCAGGCGGAGAGGTGTCGGGCTCAGGCGGAGAGGCATCGGCGGGGGAGGCATCGGCGGGGGAGGCATCTTCAGGCGCCGCGCTGCTGTCCTCAGCGGGGGCGGCGTCCGCGGGGGCGGCGTCCACGGGGGCGGCGTCTGAGGCGCCGACCTCTTCCGTGGGCGCAGCGTCCGCGCTGTCCAGGCGCTCCGCAAGGGGCTCGCTGGCGCAACCCACGGCCACCAGGAGCCCCAACAACCACCCCGCAGCCTGCACGCGCCTCATACACACCCCGCGATCTTCAACCGACCTGTGATGGCTGGCCCCGCAAGTGGGGCAGCGCCTACACTCTAGCGGGCGAGGAGGCAGGTGACCATCCCATCCCTGAGATGTTGTCCAAGGGGGCTGGGGGAGCTTACGCAGCCGAGGGGGCGACCGCGGCTTGGCGCTTCGGTGTTACGGCTTGACCAGCACCTTGAGGGCCTCGCGATTGTGCATGGCGGCGTAGCCTGCGGGGATGCCGTCGAGGTTGACGGTCATGTCGAAGACGGGGGAGGGGTCGAGGGTGCCGTCGAGGACGTCGGCCATCAGCTCCTTCATGTAGGCGCGGACGGGGGCGGGGCCGCCGCGG
>CAUJGC010000224.1 GCA_963169075.1 Myxococcota bacterium | reverse complement strand
GCGCGGCGGCCCGCCGCCGCGGCGGCCCCGGGCTGCCTGCTCGGGGGCGTGGGGGGGGGGGTGGCGGGGGGGGCGTCCGCGGCGGGCCCGGCGGGCTCGGGGGGCGCGGGAGGCTGGGGGGCTTCGAAGGGCGGGGCCTCGGGGGGGGTGGTCGCGGCGAGGGCGGGGCGAGGGAAGGCGACGACGCGGCCTGCGGGGAGGGGGGCGTCTTGAGGTGAGGGGAGGTCGGCGTCGTCGGCGGCCTCGCGGCCGAGGCGGAGCCAGACCCCGGCCTGCCAGGTGGGGGAGAGGAGGGGAGGGGGGGCGGCCTCGCTGGCGCGGAGCGCGCGCTGGATGAGGGCGTAGCGCCGGAGGTTGGCCGCGCAGAGGGCGCAGCCCTCGGCGGCGTCGGGGAGGGGGAGGCGTCGGCCTTCGGCCTCCGCGAGGGCCTCCAGGAAGGCGGGGTGCTCGGGGCAGAGGCGGGAGTCGGTGCGTGGGGTCATGGGGCCTCCTCCTCCAGGATGCCGCGAAGCTCCAGGCAGCGCTGGAGGATCGGGCGTGCGCGCACGAGGCGCTTGCGGACGGCGTCTTCGCGCATCCCGGTGATCTCGGCGGCCTCGACGAAGGAGTGCCCCTCGACCCAGACAAGCCAGGCCAGCTCCCGGACGACGTCGTTCATGCGCTCGAAGCAGGCGTCGATGGCCTCGGCCACCTGGCGGCGCCAGAGGCCGCCGTCCGGGCGGGGGCTGGCGGAGCCCACGACCGGGGCGACCTCCAGCTCTTCGGCCTCCTGGGGGTCTCCGACCTGCTCGCAGAGGGCCTGCTGGCCCTGCTGACCGCGCTGGTGTCGGTAGACGGCGGTGTAGAGGACGTTGTGGGCGATGCGGGTCAGCCAGGTGAAGATCCGGGCGTCGCCGCGGAAGCCGGGGAGGCCGCGCATCGCCCGGACGAACGTCTCCTGGGTGAGATCCTCCACCAGCGCGACCTGACCGCCCAGGCGTCGCATCAGGAAGCGGGCGATCCGCTCGCCGTAGGTCGTCATCATCAGCCCGAGGGCTTCGTTGTAGAGGCCCTCGGTGATGAAGGCGCGGATCACCTCCTCCAGCTCCTCTTCGGCGCGCTGGGTGGTCGGCGGGGCTTCATGCTGGGCGATGGCGCGGGCTCCCATGCGTTCGTGCTCTCGGCTCATGCTCTCTGCCAGCGGTGGAGGGAGCGCCGCGGCGCCCCCTGCGTTGACTTCGACCCCTCTCCAACGCGCGAGCGGACACTCTGGCCTGAAAAAGGCCGCCTCGACCTCGCCGCCTCAATCCGATATAGCAGAGGGCGCAGCGCGTCACCGCGGCGCAGCCGACACCCCCTCTCCAGGAGCGCACCATGAAGATCCTCTACGGCGTCGTCGGCGAAGGCATGGGCCACGCCATCCGCAGCACCGTGGTCATCCAGCACCTGCTCGCGCAGGGGCACGAGGTCCACATCGCCGTCTCCGGGCGGGCCTACGACTACCTCAAGGCGCGCTTCGAGGGGGTCCAGCGCATCTGGGGCCTCACGATGGTCATGGACGACAACGCGCTCCAGAAGCGCAAGACGGCGCTGGAGGTCCTCAAGGGCGCCGTCACCGGCGTCCCGGAGAACATCTTCAAGAACCTCATCGAGATCCTGGAGGACTTCAAGCCCGAGTGCGTCGTCACGGACTTCGAGACGGGGACGGCGCTCTTCGGGGTGAGCCAGCACCTGCCGATCATCAGCGTGGACAACATGCAGATCATCCGGCGCTGCTGGCACCCGCCCGAGATCCTCCGGGGGCGCACCGCCGACTGGCGCCTGGCCAAGAGCGTCATCAAGGCCAAGATCCCCCACGCCGATCACTACATCATCACCACCTTCTTCGACGCCCCGATCAAGCGCCGGAACACCACGCTGGTGTCCCCGATCCTGCGCGAGAGCATCCTCCAGGCGACCCCACGGGACGACGGCGAGCACATCCTGGTCTACCAGACCAGCGAGAGCTTCAAGGAGCTGCCCGAGCTGCTCAAGGGCTTCGACGCGCCCTTCCGGATCTACGGCCTGCGCCGCAACCTGACCGCGCCGGTGGTGGAGGGGAACCTGACCTTCTGCCCCTTCTCGGAGGACGGCTTCATCGCAGATCTGGCCTCGTGCCGGGGCGTCATCGCCTCCGCGGGCTTCACCCTGATCGGGGAGGCGCTCCACCTGGGGCGGCCCTACCTGGCGACCCCGGTGCGCGGCCAGTTCGAGCAGGTCATGAACGCGCGCTACATCGAGCACCTCGGCTACGGCCTCCAGGATGAGGATCTGGACGAGTTCTCCATCGGCGCCTTCATCCAGGGGCTCGACACCTTCCGCGAGCACCTCCGGGCCTACCCGCGCGCCGACAACAGCGCCCTCTTCGCGGCGCTGGACGAGCAGCTGGATCGCGCCGCAGCGGGGCTCTGAGCCCCGCTTCGGCCCTCGCTGCGCTCAGTTGAGCGCAATGAGGATCTGGATGGCGATGCAGGGGATGACGAAGAGGCCGAAGATGACGGCGAAGTAGATGGCGATGGCCTTGTTGTTCGACTTGCCGCTCTTGCCGTTGTAGGTGGTCCCGCAGGACTTGCACTTGACGTGGGTCAGGAGGGCGGGGCCGATGAGGCCGCCCCACCAGGTGAAGACCTGCTTGTCGGCTTCGGTGGAGGCGCAGTTGGGGCAGGGGGCGAATTGAGCCATGGTGGTTCTCTCCGTGAGCGAGGGTTGGTGGTTGACCACGCTGCTCAAGTTAGCATGGCTCCCAGGCATCTCCAAGCACTTTTAACGTCGCGGCCCGGCGCGTGTCTCCTCACCATGGGCGTCGCGTCGGGCGGCGCGTGTTGCTTGGGAGGTTTGCCATGAGGATCACACCTGCGCTCGCGGAGCACCTGACGCGTCGCGTCGGGCTGGGGGCGCGCCCGGAGGAGGTGGCGTCGCTCGTCGGCCTCCCGTGGGAGGCGACGGTCCAGCGGCTGCTGCGGGAGGGGCTGCGCCCGGCGCCGGTGACCCGGCTGCCCGGGTGGTCGGACGACGTGGGGGAGGAGGACCGGGAGGAGCGCCGCGCGCAGGGGCAGGAGCTGAAGGCGTGGTGGGTGCGTGAGCTGCTGGCGACCCCGGCGCCGCTGACCGAGCGCCTGACCCTGATGTGGCACGGTCACTTCACCTCCAGCTTGCGGAAGGTGAAGCTCCCGGCGCTGCTCCTGCGCCAGAACCTGACGCTGCGGCGGGAGGGGACGCGCTCGTTCGCGGCGCTGCTGGAGGCGATGAGCCGCGACGCGGCGATGCTGCTCTACCTGGACAACGCCCGGAGCCACCGGGACCACCCCAACGAGAACTTCGCCCGCGAGGTCATGGAGCTCTTTGTGCTGGGGGAGGGGGCTTACGGCGAGGAGGACGTGCGGGAGGTGGCGCGGGCGTTCACGGGTTGGCGGCTGAACCGGGCGACGGGGAGCTTTCGCTTCGGGGAGGGGGCGCACGACGACGGCGAGAAGGTCATCCTGGGCCAGCGCGGGCGCTGGCGCGGGGAGGACGCGCTGCGGATTTTGCTGGAGCAGCCTGCGGCGTCGCGGCATGTGGCGCGGCGCCTCTGGCGGGAGTTTGCGGCGATGGAGCCCGACCCTGCGGGGGTGGAGGCGGTGGCGGCGACGCTCCGCCGGCGCGCCTGGAGCGTCCCTGCGGCGCTGGAGACGCTCTTGACGCACCCGGCGTTTTGGGACCCGCAGGCGCAGGGGGCGATGATCAAGTCGCCGGTGGAGCTGGTGATCGGGGCGGTGCGGTCGGGGGAGCTGGAGGCGGCGCCGCCGAAGCGGATCGCGCGCCTCTTGCGGCGGCTGGGGCAGGATCTCTTTGATCCGCCGAACGTCCGGGGGTGGCCTGGTGGGTTGGCGTGGATCACGACGCAGACGCTGCTGGTGCGCTATGCGGCGCTGGAGCGCGCGGCGGAGCCGCGCTTGATGGACCCGAGCTATCAGCTCAAGTGAGCGGAGGCGGAGCGATGGATCGTCGCGCATTCTTGAAGCTGCTGGCGGCGTCGGCGCCGCTGGCGCTGGCGCCCGGGGTGGGCTGGGCCGAGCCGCCGGGGGGCGGGCGGGTGCTGGTGTTGGTGCAGCTCGACGGCGGCAACGACGGGCTCAACACGGTCATCCCCTACGCGGACCCGCGCTATCGGGCGCTGCGTCCGGGGCTGGGGATCGCGCGTGAGCGGGTGCTCCAGCTCACGGAGTCGGCGGGCCTCCACCCGGCGCTGGCGCCGCTCATGCCGCGCTGGGAGGCGCGGGAGCTGGCGGTGGTGCAGGGGCTCGGCTACGCGGCGCCGAACCGCTCGCACTTCCGCTCCCAGGACATCTGGGAGACGGCGTCGCGGAGCGACGAGGTGCTGGAGACGGGCTGGGTGGCGCGGGCGTTGGGGGAGGCGCCGGACGCCGGGCTCTGCGCGGACGCCGTCGCGTTGGGCGGCGAGGAGCTGGGGCCGCTGGGGGGAGGGATCGGGCTGCGGGCGCTGGTGATGGAGGAGCCGGAGGCGTTCATCCGGGCGGCGCGGCGGCTGCCGGCGGGGGGGGACGCGAAGGGAAACCCTGCGCTTGAGCATATCCTCAGGGTGCAGCGTGATATCAAGCGCTCGGGGTTGCGTCTTGACGCGGCGCTGCGCCGGGTCGAGGGGGTGGGGGAGGGGATGCCGCGCACCCCGCTGGGGAGGCAGCTCCAGCAGGCCGCCCGCCTGATCGCCGCAGGCTCGACGGCGCGGGTGTTCAAGGTGGTGCACGGCGGCTTCGACACCCACGCCGGGCAGCTCCCGCGCCATGAGCGCCTCCTGGAGCAGCTGGCGGAGGCGCTGGCGGCCTTCGCGGCGGAGGTGAAGCGCCTGGGGCGCTGGGATGATGTGCTGGTGGCGACCTACTCGGAGTTCGGGCGTCGCGCGGAGGAGAACGCCAGCGGCGGCACCGATCATGGCACAGCGGCGCCGCACCTGCTCCTGGGGGGGCGGGTCCGCGGCGGGCTCTACGGGGCGGCGCCTTCGCTCACCGACCTCGACGCGGGGGAGCTGCGCTACACCACCGAGGTGAAGGCCTACTACGCGACGCTGATCCAGGGCTGGGGCGGGCGGGAGGGGGTCTTCCCCGGGGTGCGCGCGCTGCCTGCCCTGCGCGCTTGAGCGACAAGAAGGGGGTCTGGGGTCGCGACCCCAGCCGCCGGGGGCCAACCCCACCCAAAAAAAATTCAGCAAATTTAGGAATAAATGGTGTGTTTTTTATGGGGGGGGGTTTGCAAC
>CAUJGC010000223.1 GCA_963169075.1 Myxococcota bacterium | reverse complement strand
GCGGAGGTTGGGGGGGAGGTGCTCGGGGAGGATGACGTCGCCGCGAGCCAAGAGGGCGGCGCGTGTCATGGCGTTGGCCAGCTCGCGGACGTTGCCGGGCCAGGGGTGGCTCTGGAGGGCGCGGAGGGCGGCGGAGGAGAGGCGCTTGTCGGGGGCGTTGGCGCGGGCGAGGAGGAGCCTGGCGAGGGGGGCGATGTCCTGGGGGCGCTCGCGGAGGGGGGGCAGCTCGATGTTGATGACGTTGAGGCGGTAGTAGAGGTCTTCGCGGAAGCGGCCCTGCTGGACGGCGGCGGGGAGGTCCTGGTGGGTGGCGGCGACGAGGCGGACATCGACGTGAACGGGGCGGTCGCTGCCGACGGGGGTGAAGGCGCGGGTCTCCAGGACGCGGAGGAGGGTGGGCTGAAGCTCCAGGGGCATGTCGCCCAGCTCGTCGAGGAAGAGGGTGCCGGTGTGGGCCTCGCGGAGGTGTCCGTTGCGGGCGGCGACGGCGCCGGAGAAGGCGCCGCGGGTGTGTCCGAAGAGCTCGGAGGCGAGGAGGGCGGCGGGGAAGGCGGCGCAGTTGAGGGCGATGAAGGGGTTGCGGTGGCGGAGGGAGGCGCGGTGGATGAAGCGCGCCATGACCTCCTTGCCGGAGCCGGACTCGCCGGTGAGGAGGACGGTGGCGTCGGCGCGTGCGACGCGCCAGGCGTCGCGGAGGGCGGCGCGCATGGCGGGGCTGTGGGCGACGATGCCGTCGGTGAGGTCGGGGGGCGGGTCGAGGGCGGAGGCGTCGGCGTGCTGGAGGCCGAGGGTGTCGAGGACGGCGGCGAGCAGCTCGTCCAGATCGACGGGCTTGGTGAGGTAGTCGATGGCGCCGAGCTTGAGGGCGTGTACGGCGTCGCGGACGTCGGCGTAGGCGGTGACGAGGAGGAAGGGGAGGGTGGGGTGGAGCTGTCGGGCGCGCTGGAGGAGGTCCAGGCCGGAGGGTCCGGGCATGCGGACGTCGGAGATGACGAGATCGGGGGGGCTCTGCTGGAGGAGGCGGAGGGCGTGGTGGGCGTCGGGCGCCTCCTGGGTGTCGAGGCCGGCGCCCTGGAGGGTGTGGGCGTAGAGCTCGCGGAAGGAGGGCTCGTCGTCGACGATGAGGACGCGGCGGGTCATAGGGTGGTGATGGGGTAGAGGGTGACGCGGGTGCCGTGTTGGGGCTCGCTCTGGAGGGTGATGGTCCAGCCGTGGCGCTCGACGATGCGTCGGACGATGGCGAGGCCGAGGCCGTGGCCCCTGGGGGAGTCGGTGACGTAGGGCTTGAAGACGTCGGGGAGGAGGTGGGGTGCGATGCCGCGGCCCTGGTCGATGACCTCCAGGCGTGCGGCGCGTCCCTCGGCGGTGACGCGGAGGGTGAGGGTGGTGTGGGGCGGAGAGGCTTCGAGGCTGTTGAGGACGAGGTTGAGGAGGACCTGGCGGAGCATGTCGGGGTCGGCCAGGAGGGTGAGGTCTTCGGCGTGGAGGTCGAGGCGGACCTGGGCGGCGTCGGCGTCCACGCGGAGGATCTGGGCGAGGTCGTCGAGGAGGGCGCGGGCCGGCGTGGGCTGGAGGTGGGGGTCGCGGAGGCGGGCGAAGTGGAGGAACTCCCCGAGGCGCTCGGCGGCGCGGTCGGCGGCGTCGATGATCTGAGAGGCGAGGCGGAGGGTCTCGGGGTCGGCGCGCGGGGTGTCCTCGATGCGCTGGGCGAAGCCGCGGATGAGGCCGAGGGGGTTCTTGGTCTCGTGGGCGAGCCCGGCGGCGGCGAAGCTGAGCTCTTCGAGGTGGGCGCGCTGGGTGCGCTCGACGGCGAGCAAGGCGAGGGCGCGTCGCTGGCGGATGCCGAGGGCCCAGGCGAGGGTGATGGCGGCGATGGCGAGCAAGGCGAGGGCGAGCTTGTTGAGGAAGGAGAGGGCGCGTCCCTGGGTCCAGGTGACGGCGGTGTCCATGGCGAAGGTGAGGCGCGGGGGGTCGGGGCAGGAGGGTGAGGCGGTGGAGGCGGGTGTGGGGAGGGGTGAGCCGGGGGGCGGGAACCAGGGCTTGGGGGGGATGGGGGGCGGGTCGGCGGGTGTGCAGCGGAGGTCGCGGGTGAGGTAGAGGCGGTCGTGCCGGGTGGCGTCGTCGAGGGCGGGGAGGATGTCGTCGGGGATGGGCTCGCCAGCGGCGGCGGTGGTGCGTCCGCGCCGGGTGATGCGGAGGCCGGTGATGTGGGGTGCGTGGCGCTGGAGGTCTTCGAGGACGTGCTGGGGTTGCTCGATGCCGCCGGGGTGCTGGTGGATGAGGACGTCGATGAAGAGGGTGAGGTGGTCGGAGAAGCGTCGTGCGCGCTCGGCGGAGGAGGTCTGGAGGGTGGTGACCTCGCTCCAGGCCCAGGCGGCGACGAGGGCGGTGAGGACGGCAGCGGCGAGGAGGGGTGCGAGGTAGGGTGAGGGCTGTCGGAGGGTCATGGCGCGGGGGTGTGCGGTGAGCATGGCGTGGCCCCCGGGGGGTGGGGTGGTGTCAGCTTAGCGCGGGGTGGCGTCGAGGTCTACGCCGAGGCGCGCGAGGAGCTGTCCTTCGAGGTGATCGACGTTGAGCTGGGCGTTGACGATGTCGACGCGGAGGCGGAGGGCGCGCAGCTCGGCTTCGCGCTGCTGCTGGAGGGTGCGGACGACCTCGAAGGGGGTGGTGGTGCCGGCCTGGAGGCGTTTTTGCTGGCTGCGGGTGGAGGCTCTGGAGAGGTCGGCGGTGCGGTCGGCCAAGGCGAGGCGCTGGTGTGCGGCGCGGAGGGTGTTGGCCTGGGCGGCGGCGTCGGCGCGGAGCTGTTCGCGGGTGGACTGGAGGCGGGCCTCGGCGTTGTCGATGGCGAGGCGCGTGCGCTGGGCTTCGGCGTCGAGGGCGGCGTTGGAGAGGGGCATCTGGAGGGTGAGGCCGACGAAGAGGGTGCGCGAGTCGAGGGTGGCGAGCTGCTCGAAGGCGCCGCCGACGTCATCTCCGACGCCGGAGAGCTGGGCCCAGGCGGAGGCGTCGAGGCGGACGCGCTGCTGGTCCTGTGCGGTGATGAGGTCGATCCGGGCGGCGTCGAGGGTGGCCTGTGCCTCGCGCAGCTCGGGTGCGCGGTCCTCGACGCGGTCTTCGAGGCCGTCGAGGTCCTGGAGGGGTCGGAGGGTGGGGTCGCCGTCTGCGAGGGGCGGGGTGCCGTGGAGGGGGAGGCCGAGGCGTCTGGCGAGGGCGATGCCGCGGTCGCGGACGGTGGCCTGTGCGGAGGCGATGGCCTCTTCGCCGGAGGCGATCTCGGTGAGGAGGGGGAGGAGGTCATCCTGGGCGAGGACGCCGGCCTGGACGCGCTGCTCTCCGAGGGCGAGGTTGTCGCGGGCGACCTGGAGGGCCTGCTCGCGGATGTGGAGGGCCTGCTGGGCGTACCAGAGCTCCCACCAGGTGGTGAGGGTGTCGCGGAGGAGTGCGGAGGCGGTGCGGTCGCGGGTGGAGAGGAGGGCCTGGCTCTGGAGCCTGGCGGTCTCGATGCGTGCGCCGTTGACCTGGGCGCCGCGTCCCCGGAGGAGGGGCTGGGTGAGGGTGAGGCGGAGGTCGGTGCCCCAGGTGGTGCCGAGGAGGCCGGTGGCGGCGGAGTCCTGGACGCTGCGGTCGAAGGAGGCGGTGGCGCTGAGCTGGGTGCCGGTGATGAAGGTGCGTGCGAGGCCGAGGGAGGAGGAGGTGGCGGTGTTGTTGATGAGGCGGACGCCGGTGGGGGTGAGCTGGGCGCGGGCGCCGTCGGTGTAGCCGAGGGAGGCGTTGAAGCTGGTGACGAAGCTCTCCTCCTGGACGGTGAGGCCGAGGTCGGCGCGCTGGAGGTCGATGAGGGCGGCGCGGACCTCGGGGCTTCGGGCGACGACGGCGCGGACGACGCGGTCCTGGCTCCAGGGTGCCGCGTTGTCCTGGGCGCGCGCGGGTTGCGCGGCGAGGGCGCAGACGAGGGGCGCGATCCAGGCGGCGGCGCGGAGGGCGCGGGTGGCGAGTGTGTGTCGTCTATTCATGGCGGAGGGAGTCGATGGGGTTGAGTCGCGCGGCCTTGCGTGCGGGGACGTAGCCGAAGATGACGCCGATGCCGGCGGCGAAGCCGAAGGCGATGAGGAGCATCTGGACGTCGAGGACGAAGGGGAGCTTCATGAAGGCGGTGAGGCCCCAGGTGCCGAGGACGCCGAAGGTGACGCCGAGGAGTCCGCCGAGTGAGGCGATGACGATGGCCTCGACGAGGAACTGGATGAGGACGTCCTTGGCGAGGGCGCCGATGGCGAGCCGGATGCCGATCTCGCGTGTGCGCTCGGTGACGGAGACGAGCATGATGTTCATGATGCCGATGCCGCCGACGAGGAGGGAGACGGCGGCGATGGCGCCGAGGAGGGCGGTGAGGGTGCCCGTGGTGGCTTCGAGGGTCTGGGCGATCTCCTGCATGTCGCGGACGTTGAAGTCGTCTTCGGCGCCGTCGCGGATGCGTCGTCGCTCGCGGAGGAGGGCTTCGATGGCGGCCTGGGTGTCGGCGGTGGTGCCATCGACGAGCGCGGAGACGTAGAGGGTGCTGATGTCCTGGTTTCCGGCGAGGCGTCGCTGGACGGCCTTGAGTGGCATGAGGACGACGTCATCCTGGTCGTTGCCCATGGAGGAGCCCTTGGAGGCGAGGACGCCGATGACCTGGCAGGAGGAGGCGCCGAGGCGGAGCTGTGTGCCGAGGGGGTCCTGCTGGAAGTAGACGTTATCGACGAGGGTCTTTCCGAGGATGCAGACGGCGGCGCCGGAGGCGGTCTCGCGGTCTTCGAAGAGGCGTCCGCTCTGGAGGTGCCAGTCGCGTATCTCCAGGAAGTTGTTGGTGGTTCCGGTGATGGTGGTGGTGTAGTTGGCGTTGCCGAAGACGGCGGTGGCTCGTGAGGTGGTGGCGGGTGCGACGAGGATGTCGGGGACGTCGCGTGCGATGGCCTGGGCGTCGGCCAGCTCGAAGGGCTTGGCGGAGACGCGGGGTCCGCCGCCGCCGAAGCGTCGGACGCCGGGCGAGACGATGAGGAGGTTGGAGCCCATGGCGGCGATCTGCTGGGTGACGTTGAGGGTGGCGGCCTGTCCGAGGTGGACCATGGCGATGACGCTGGCGACGCCGATGACGATGCCGAGGGCGGTGAGGACGGAGCGGATGGTGTTCCTGGCGATGGCGCGCAGGGCCATGAGGAAGGTGTCCCAGAAGGTCATGAGAGGACCTCGCGGGGTGTGCCGTCCTGGGTGATGAGGCCGTCGCGGAAGATGAGGACGCGTCGCGCGAAGGCGGCGATGTCGGGCTCGTGGGTGACCATGATGATGGTGATGCCGTCGGCGTTGAGGCCCTGGAGGAGGCGCATGATCTCGACGGAGCGTGCGGAGTCGAGGTTGCCCGTGGGCTCGTCTGCGACGAGGAAGGCGGGCGCGGTGACGATGGCGCGGGCGATGGCGACGCGCTGCTGCTGTCCGCCGGAGAGCTGCGCGGGGGTGTGGTCGAAGCGGTCCGCGAGGCCGACGCGGTCGAGGGCGTCCAGGGCGAGGTCGCGCCGCTGCTTGCGGGGGACGCCTTTGTAGATGAGGGGCAGCTCGACGTTCTCGACGGCGGAGGTCCTGGCGAGGAGGTTGAAGCTCTGGAAGACGAAGCCGATGTAGTGTCTGCGGAGGAGGGCGCGCTCGTCGTGGGAGAGGTCCCCGACCTCGACGTCATAGAAGCGGTACGCGCCGTGTGTGGGTGTGTCGAGGCAGCCGAGCATGTTCATGCAGGTGGACTTTCCGGAGCCGCTGGAGCCCATGACGGCGACGAAGTCGCCTTCGTCGATGTCGAGGTTGACGCCGTTGAGGGCGCGGACCTCGGTGTCTCCGCTGCCGTAGATCTTGAACACGTCGCGCAGCGCGATGATGCGGCGTGCGGGGGCGTTCATGGTGTCCCCCGTGTCCTGGCGCCGCCCTCGGCTTTATCGCGGAGGACGCCCGTGATGAGGGTGTCGCCTTCTTTGATCTCGTCGGAGAGGATCTCGGTGTGGAGTCCGTCGGTGCGTCCGAGCTTGACGGTGATGCGCTGGGGGGTGTCGTCGCGGAGGAGCCAGAGGGTGTTGGAGGAGGTGGAGGAGCCGCCGCCGCCGCGGAGGCCGCGCATGGGGGGTCTGGGTCCGGCGAAGAGGCTCTGGAGTCCGGAGGCGGCGGCGGCGTCGGTGGGCGGCGTGAAGCGGAGCGCGGCGTTGGGGACGCGGAGGACGCCTTCGCGCTTCTGGGTGGTGATGGTGGCGGAGGCGGTCATGCCGGGTCGGAGCGCGCCGTCGGGGTTGCTGACGCGGAGGACGGCGGTGTAGGTGACGACGCCCTCGGTGCTGGCGGGGTAGAGGTGTACGGCGGTGACGTCGGCGTCGAAGGTGCGGTCGGGCCAGGCGTCCACGGTGAAGGCGGCCTGCTGTCCGGCCTGGACGAGCCCGACGTCGGCTTCGTCGATGCCGACGTGCAGCTCCATCTGGGCGAGGTCTTCCGCGACGAGGAAGAGCTCGGGGCTCTGGAGCGAGGCGGCGACGGTGTTGCCGGGCTCGACGGAGCGCTTGAGGACGACGCCGTTGACCGGCGAGGTGATGACAGCGCGGTCGAGGTTGGTCTGGGCGAGATCGACGCGGATCTTCTGGAGTTTTTCCTGAGCGCGTGCGTCGTCGAGGTCGGCCTGGGCGCGTCGGAGGGCGGTCTGTGCGGCGGTGTAGTCGCGCGCGGAGGTGGCGCCCTGGGCGTGCAGCTCCTTGAGGCGCGCCTCGTTGTCGCGGGCGTCTTCGAGGGCGATCTGGCTGCGCCGGAGGCCCGCGCGTGTGGCGTTGAGCTGGACGCGGGCCTGCTCCAGGGAGTTCTCCAGGGCCTCGGTGTCGAAGCGGGCGAGGACCTGTCCCTGGGTGACGGCGTCGTTGAAGTCGGCCTCGACGGAGATGATGCGTCCGGAGACCTCGGCGCCGATGGAGATGGTGCGCTGGGGTTCGAGGTTGCCGGTGGCGATGGCCTTCATGATGATGTCGCCGCGCTCGACCTGGGCGGTGCGCCAGCGGACGGCGCGCTGCTGGGGGTCTTCGCGGAGGAGGAACCACCAGGCGGCGGCGCCGCCTGCGATGGCGAGGAGGAGGAGGCCAGCCCAGGCTTTGCCGCGGCCGCGCTTCTTGAGGGTGCGCTTGACCTCGCGGGCCTTCTCCTGGGTGGCGTCGTGTGCTGTGGCGGGGCTGCTCATCCGGCCTCGGGGGTGGTGTGGAGCGAGCGGTGGTCCGGCGCGACGCCCGACCTCGTGCAGGAGACGCCAGGAGCCACGCAGCGCGGGCTCGCAGCGATCCCTGGCGCGTACGCCGGACCACAGCTGGGTGGGGGTTGTGCAGGGGGTGTGCCAGGCCCTGGGTCCCCCCGTGGGGCAACCCCCCCGGGGCCGTAAGCTCCTGCTCCGCTACGCTCTCAGGAGCAACGGGGCCGGTCCCCCCCGTGACGGGCAACCCCCCCGGGGCCGTAACGTCCGGCCTGCTGGGCCGGACGAACGGCCCCGGTCCCCCCCGTGACGGGGGGACACCGACCTCCCTCGCTGCGCTCGCTCGCCACCGGTCCTCAGCGACCCGTCCCTCGACGCCCCCAGCGCCCCAGCGACCCGTCGGTGTCCCCCCGTCACG
>CAUJGC010000222.1 GCA_963169075.1 Myxococcota bacterium | reverse complement strand
GGCGGGGGATCTGGCGCGGCTGCTGGGCGGGGAGGGAGCGTCGGGGGAGGTGATGGGGGCGCTGGGGGCGGGCGGGCGGCTGGCGCGGCTGGGGGTGGTGCGCCTGAACACGCCTGCGGAGCGGCCGGAGGGGTCGCGGCGGCTGGCGTGGGTGGAGATCGCGGCGTGGGTGTCTGCGTGGGTGGACGGCGACGAGGCGGCGGGGGGCGCGGGGTGGCGGTGGGTGGAGGCCGACGCGGAGGCGGGGGCCGGGGACGGCGCGGCGGAGGCGGCGGCGCGCCTGGCGGCGAGGGCGGCTGGGCTGGCGCGGTGGGGCGGGGGGGTGGTGGCGCTCTGCACGCCGAGCGAGGCGACGGGGCGGCTCTGGGCGGCGGGCGGGGCTCGGGAGGCCGGGGCCAGGCTGGTGGTGGTGGAGGCGAGCGGGAGCGCGGAGGGGATGACGCGGCGGCTTGGGGAGGCTCGGGGTGCGGCGACGCTCGGCGGGGGGTGGGTGTGGGTGGAGGGGGTGCGGGGTGGGGAGTCGGCGGCGCTGCGGGCGACGCTGCGGGCCGCGGAGGCGACGGGCGGGGTGGTGCTGGTGGACGCGCCGCTGGAGGGCGCGGAGGCGGCGCGGGGCCAGGGGTGGCGGCTGGTGGAGGCGCGCTGGCCGCTGCCGAGCCTGGACGCGCAGGTGGCGCAGTGGGGTGCGGAGGCGGCGCGGTGCGGGCTGCCCGCGCTCCCGGAGGCGCAGGTGCGGGCGCGGGTGGCGCACGCGGCGCTGACGCCTGCGGACGTGCGGGACATGGCGCGCTTCGTCGGCTACCAGCAGGCGGCGCAGGGGCCGCTGGAGGCGCGGGCGGCGGTGGAGGCGTTGAGCGCGGCGGTGTCACAGCGTCGGCGGGAGGCGTTCTCGGGGATCGCGACGCGGGTGGAGACGTCGCTGGGCTGGGGGGACGTGGTGCTGCCGGGGGATGTGGTGGAGACGGTGATGGAGATCATCACCTACCATCGCTACCAGGCGCAGGTCTTCGACCAGTGGGGCTTCCGGAGCAAGGTCACCTATGGGCGGGCCAACAGCAGCCTCTTCACGGGGGAGCCGGGGACAGGGAAGACGCTGGTGGCGGGGCTCGTGGCGCGGGAGCTGGGGATGGAGCTCTACCGGGTGGACGTGAGCCAGATCGTGTCCAAGTGGGTCGGTGAGACGGAGAAGAACCTGGCCCGGATCTTTAATGAGGCGGAGCGCTCCCACGGGATGCTGCTCTTCGACGAGGCCGACACCCTCTTCGCCAAGCGCACCCAGGTCAAGAGCGCCCAGGATCGCCACAACAACGCCGAGGTGAACTACCTGCTCCAGCGCATCGAGACGTTCGAGGGGATCGTGATCCTGACCTCGAACCTGGCGGACAACCTGGATGAGGCGTTCGCGCGGCGGCTGCGCTTCAAGGTGCACTTCCCCTTCCCGGACGCGGGGGAGCGGGCGCGGCTCTGGGAGCTGCTGATCCCGGCGCGTGCCGCGCAGGCCAGGGACATCGACTTCCAGCGGCTGGGGCGTCGCTTTGAGCTCTCGGGGGGGCACATCAAGAATGCGGTGCTGCGGGCCGCGTTTCGCGCCGCCGAGGGCGGGGCGCCCATCGGCATGACCCACCTCGCAGACGCTGCAGCCGCCGAGTGCCGCGCCCTCGGTCGGCTGGTCTGCGCCCACGACCCCCAGGGAGGTACGACGTGAAGCAGGAGCACACCCGCCCGAGCGCGCTGGAGCGCGACGAGGACGCGCGAGAGGGGGCCGAAGCCGCCGCCCAGCACCGGGAGGCGCCCGAGGACGCACTGGCCTACACCGGCAAGCTGAGCGAGGCGCGCTTTGACCGCACGGTGCGCGTGGACAAGCGGACCACGGTGGAGATCGAGGACGAGTCGGGGAAGCAGCAGGCCGACATGATCCGGGACGCGGTGAAGCGCGCGAAGGAGCTGGTGGCGGCGGCGCTCAAGGCGCTGCGCGCTCCCAGCGACACGAAGCACAAGAAGCTGATCAAGAAGCACTTCAAGTCCACCAGGCGCGACGCCATCCAGGAGGCCATCGAGACCTACCAGGCCATCCTGTCCGGGCTCAACGGCAGCGTCTCGATCGATGTGGAGAACCAGGACAAGCAGCGCCGGGCCTACGTCAAGAGCTTCCTGGGGAGCGCGGCGTTCAGCGACATCTACCTCTGCGCGCCCTGGTTCAAGCAGCCCGCAGACAAGCGCGCCGGGACGATCGTCCACGAGATGAGCCACAAGGAGGCCGGGACCGACGACAACGCCTATTACAAGAGCAACGGCAGGGCGTATCAATCCCTTGACGTCAAAGACTCGCTCAACAACGCGGACTCCTATCAATATTTTGCTTTGAACGTGGTAGGTTATGACGACTGATCCTGTCAAGGAGGGCAAGCTCATGCGGAGATCTCTCGGACGCGGCGCGGCCGCCGCGTGGATGACGCTGGGGTTGATGTGGGCGTGCTCCTGCGGTGAGAGCACGCCCGACACCTATGAGGCCACCTACACCGAGGAGGCGCGCCTCCTGATCCCGACCGAGCACGCGGCGCGCTTCGACGCGCCGGAGGTGCAGCCCGGCGAGCGTGTGGTCTTCGCGTTCCAGCGGGGGGCGTCGAGCCTCACGATGCAGGACGGCGACCAGAGCTGGGAGGTGCTGGTGGAGGTGAGGCCGGCGCTGCTGGGCGGCGGCACCCTCGATCTCTCAGACGCGGAGGCTGTGGTGTGGGGGAGCTACCAGGGCGGCGAGCTCTACTGCGTCATGCAGGAGCCCGCCGGGACGCTGCGCCTGGAGCAGCAGGTCGAGGGGATCGACACGATCTCCGGGCGGCTGACGCTGACCTTCGGCAGCCGCCGCTGCGCAGACTCCGAGCCGGAGCAGGACGACGAGGACACCGTGTTCTTTCAGGGCGCCTTTGAGGCGTCCTCCGGATCGCTGGAGGTGGAGTGATGGACGACGCGACCTGGGATGAGCTGATGGCTCAAGAGTCGCTCCTCTTCGCGGAGGAGGTGCGCCGCGGCGAGCGGCGCTGGCCCGGCGTCGAGCTGCGCGGCGCGGCGCTGGACGGGCTGGAGCTGAGCGGCGCGGTGCTGGATCAAGCGCGGCTGGATCGCGCGTCGCTCCGCGAGGCGCGCCTGAGCGGCGCCTCGCAGGTCGAGGCGAAGCTGCGCGGCGCCTGCCTGGCTGGCGCCCGCCTGGTGGGCGCCGATCTTCAGGGCGCCGATCTCCGGGGCGCCGATCTCCAGGGCGCCGATCTCCGGGGTGCCTCGCTGCTCGGCGCCGATCTCCGAGGCGCCGACCTCCGCGGCGCCCGCCTGGATCGGGCCGGCGTGTCGCTGGCGTGCCGCACCTTTGCGGGGGTGCGCCTGGATGAAGAGACGCTGGGGCGGCTCTTGACGCTCGTGGCGCAGGTCGAGGCGCCCGGCGCGCTCAGCGGCGAGCTGCGCGACCTGCTGACGCGGCGCGACGTGCCGCCGCTCCTGGGCAGCGCCCGCTGGGCAGCCCAGGGCGACGCGGAGGAGGCGGCGTGATGCGCGACTCGACGCTGGACCTCAGCGACGGCGAAGCCCAGGCCGACGCGCTTGATGGATCGATCCGCCTTGAGATCAACCACCGTCCGCGGCGCACCCGCGCCTGTCCCCACCCCGTCCACGCCACCCTCATCCTGGGAGGCGCCGCAGCGCCCCCGCTCTGGCGCCCTGGGGTTCGCCTCGTCTTTGAGCGCGGCACCCTCTGGCGAGGCCACGACGTGACGCTCTACGCCAGCGCGTCTGTGCGCGGCGAGGTCGAGGTGCTCCAGCTTGAGGACGGGCGTCTGCTGGTGTCCCTCACCGCGCGCGCCACCTCACCCGACACCGATCTCGACGATGTCGGCGCTCTTGAGGTGCGGGGCGTGCTGGAGGTGACCTCCTCAGCTCCGTAGCGAGGCTGCTGTAAACGGGGGTCCGGGGGGCGCGTAACCCCCCCCGCCCGCGGCCACCAACACACACAAGCCCAAAATAACAAAGAAAAGAAAACAAGGCGA
>CAUJGC010000221.1 GCA_963169075.1 Myxococcota bacterium | reverse complement strand
TAAACCTCTGGGGCGGCACCCCCCTCGCCCCCGAAACCGCCGCCCACGCTGCGCTCGTGGGGCGGGTGGGGGCCGGCTCCCCCCGTGACGGGGGAGCACCGACAGGTCGCTGGGGGGGACCGGTGGCGAGCGAGCCCAAGGCGAGCGCAGCGAGGAGAGCCCAGGCGAGCGCCGCGAGGTCGGTGTCCCCCCGTCACGGGGGGGACCGGGGGCGTTCGTCCAATCCCGGAGGGTTGGACGTTACGCCCCCGGGGGGGTCAACGCGCTACTTCAAGAGCGGGTAGGGATCGTCTTCGGTGGGCTTGGGCGGGGCGGCGGTCGCGGGGGGCACGCTCCGGGGCGGCGCGGCGCTCCCGGCGGGGGCGCTCCCGGCGGGGGCGCTCCGGGGAGGCGCCGCCGGGGCAGACGCAGGCGGGGCAGACGCGGGCGGCGCCGCCGCCCCCTCGGCCACCAGGTCCACCTCGAAGTCCTTCACCTCGCCGGGCTGGACGGAGAAGGCGAGGTCCACGGCTTCGAAGCCGTCTGCCGTCACCCGGAGGGTGTGCTCGGCGCCGGCGGGGATCTCGGGGAGCGTGAGCGGCGAGCCGGTCCCGACCTGGGCGCCGTCGAGGAAGACGGTGACCTCGCGGGGGGTCGCGGTCAGGCGCACGGAGCCGTGGGCCGCCGCAGGGGGCGGCGCCGAGGCCGGCGCTGCGGCCTCCAGCGTCACCGACACGCGCTCCTCGGCGCGGGCCGCGCTCAGGTTCACCTCGCGCTCGGCGGGCTGGTGGCCCTCCAGCTCCAGGGTGACCCGGTGGGTCACCCCAAGCTCCAGCCCGGGCAGGGTCACTGGGGTGTGCACGCTCAGGCGGCGGCCGTTCAGCGTCACGGCGGCGCCTGGCGGGGTCGTCTCCAGGGTCAGGCTCCCCTCCTTGACCTGGGGCGTGACTGGAGCCGCCGCGGCGCCTCGGGTCGCGGCGATGTAGCCCACCGCGCCCGCCGCCGCGATCAGGAGGATCGCCACCGCCACGATCCCCAGCACCACCCCGCGCGGCACGCCGACCACCACCGGCGGCAGCGGCGGCGTCTCCTCCAGGCGAGGCGAGGGCGCCGCCTGGGGGGGCGAGGAGGCCGGGGCCAGGGTCGGGGGCAGCGGCGCCACCAGCGCCGCAGGCGCCGTGGGCTTCATCTCCACCACCCCGCCGCCGGGCGTCCCCTCCAGGAGCTGGCCCTGCACCGCGGCCATGAGCTGATGCACGTCGATGTTGAGCGTGGGGTCCTTCTCTTCGGCCATCTGGCGCGCCAGGGCCATATCGTCATTGAAGGACTGGATCTCCTGGGCGAAGAGCCCGCCCATGAACGCCGCGGCCTGGCGGCGATCCGGCTTGGTGGCGCTCAGCTTGAGGTACTTGCTCAGCTCCTCGCGCAGCTCGGCGCAGCTCCCGAAGCGCGCCGCGGGGTCCTTCTCCAGCGCCCGCATCACGATCCGCTCCAGGAGGCGCGGGTAGCGCTCGCTGAGCTCCGTGGGGCGCGGGATGGGCTCCTCCATCACGGCGTTGATCCGCTGGATGTCGCTCTTCTGGTTGAAGAGCGGCCGCCCCAGCGTCAGCTCCCAGAGCATGCACCCCACCGCGAACACGTCGGCCCGCGCGTCCACCGCGTCGCCCCGCACCTGCTCCGGCGGCATATACCCCAGCTTCCCCACCATCGAGCCGAGGATCTCGCGGTTGTCCGGGCGCGTCCGCAGCTTCGCGATGCCGAAGTCAAAGACCTTGGCGACCCCGTCGTAGGTCACCATGATGTTCTGCGGCGACATGTCCCGGTGGACGATCCCCAGCGGGTGGCCGCTCCAGTCGGTCAGGGTGTGGATGTACTCCAGCCCCTCGCACACCTCCATCAAGAGGAAGACCGCCAGATCGGCGGGCAGCTCCCGGCCGCGCTCCCGCGCCAGCTGCACCACCTCCTCCAGCGTGTGCCCCGGGATGAACTCCATCACCATCACGTCCAGCTTGTCGATCCGCACGACATCGTAGAGCTGCACGACGTGGGGGTGGTTGAAGCGAGCCGCCACCTCCGCTTCGGTCTGGAACATGTGCTGGAAGGTCGGGTTCTTCTCCCGCCCCCCCATGATGGCCTTCAGCGCGTAGAGCTTCTCGAACTCACCCGGGCCCCGGCGCAGCCCCAGAAAGATCTCGGCCATCCCACCGACGCCGATCCGCTTCAAGACGAAGTAGTCGCCAAACTGCCGGTTGATCTTCATGCGCGCCCGTCCTGCTCCGTGGACCTCGTGACCCCCGGCGCCGCCAGGCCCGCTCCACGCTCGGCCTCCCCGCAGACCGTACACAGCACGCCAGCACCGCGCTCACCAGGGCACCTCAACCTGCCCAACCTAACCCGATCACCCGCCTGCTGTCAAACCGAGGCGCCCCCCCGCGACGCCGGCTCCCCCCGTGACGGCAACCCCCCCGGCTGCGTAACCGCCGACTTCGCTGCGCTCGTCGGCGGAACGCAGCCGGCCCCCCCGGGGCGGGGGGGCCCGACCGCGCGCGCAGGGCGCGCGCGCCGCGCGGCGCGGGCGGGCCCCCCCGCCCCCCCGCGCCCCCCCGCGGCCCCCCAGCGACCCGTCGGTGTCCCCCCGTCACGGGGGGGACCGGGGGCGTTCGTCTGGCCGAGCAGGCCAGACGTTACGGCCCCGGGGGGGTTGCGCTCGACCCTGCTCCGGCGCTATAATGGACTTCACCGCTCGACTTTCCGGAGGGGAGGCCGAGCGTGGGGTTACAAACCTCTGGCGGCAGGCGGGGAGGTGGGTTATGGTCCGCCCCCGTTGGGCTTGGCACGGCAACCCGCCCTCGCACGGAGCAGAGTCACGCGATGATGTCCAGGAACCTGATCTTCTTTGTTTTGGCTTCACTCCTCTTGAGCGCGGCGGCGTGCGGCAAGGGGGAGGCTCCGAAGGAGCCCGCGCCTCAGGGCGGCGGGGAGTTTGTGCCGGGGCAGACGGACAAGCCGGCCTCGGCGGTGGTGGCGGGGGATGACGCCTTCAAGGGGGCGGGGGTGGCGCTGCCGCGCTCGGGGGAGGTGGCGGGCTACACGCTGACGGAGGGTCCGGAGTACTTTACGAAGGACAAGCTCTTCGAGGTGATGGACGGGGCCTCGGACGGGTACATCGCGTACGGCTTCCTGGAGCTGGCGAAGGCGGTCTACAAGCCGGCGGAGGGCAAGCTGGCGGAGGACGTCAACGTCGAGATCTTCAAGTTCGACAAGAAGCTCGGGGCGTTGGGGAAGTTCGCAGAGGAGCGCTCGGGGTGCCTGAAGACGGACACGCTGCCGGCGAACATGTGCCTGCGGGCGTCGGACGTGCTGGCGTGGCGCGGGGACTTCCTCTTGAAGGTGCAGACCTTCGACGACTCCCCGGCGGCCGAGGCGGCCATCACGGAGCTGGCGCAGGCCATCGAGAAGAAGCTGGCGGGTGACGCGGCGCTGCCGGAGGCGCTGGGCAAGCTGCCGACCGCGCACCGGGTCCAGGGCAGCGAGGGCTACAAGATCCGGGACTCGTATGGGTTTACGGGGTTGAAGGAGCTGTTCACGGCGTCCTACAAGCCGTCGGAGGACTACAAGGAGGACGCGGAGGCGATCACGCTCTTCGCGGTGGACAAGGGTTCGGCGGCGGAGGCGAGCAAGCTCCTGGGGGAGATCAAGGCGACGCTGGAGAAGGACGCCTCGGTGACGGAGAAGGGCGGCTTGAAGGCGCTGGAGGGGGTGGGGGATCAGGCCTTCGCCTACACGGACGCGCTGGCGACCCACACCTTCGGGATCAAGGGCGGGGTGGTCTTCGGCGGCCGCGACTTCAAGAAAGACGAGGACGCCAAGCAGCTTACGCAGACTCTGGCGTCGGGCCTCTAACCCTGCGCGTCCCCCCCTCTTCAGGAGCGGCACCGTCATGAGCAAGGCCGGCGAGGTTCAATCTCCTTATAAGGGCGCAGACATCAACCGGCGCGACTTCTTGAAGGTGGGCGCGGGGGGGGTGTTGGCGGCGGGGGCGCTGACGGCGGGGGCGGCGGCGCTCTACGACCGGGAGAACCGGCCTCGGGATGCGGAGGCGCGGGGGCTGGTGCGGGACTACTCGGTGCCCGACGACCCGGCCTACCCGCAGGTGGTCAAGATCCAGGGCTCGGACCCGGAGCAGACGTTGACGCGGGCGGTGGAGCTGATGGGGGGCATCCGCCGCTTCATCGAGCCTGGCGACCGGGTGGCGATCAAGCCGAACATCGGCTGGGACCGGGTGCCGAAGCACGCGGCCAACACCAACCCGCTTTTGGTGGCGGCGATGGTGGATCTCTGCCTGAAAGCGGGCGCCAGCGAGGTCATCGTGACCGACGCCAGCTGCAACGACGCCAACCGGGCCTACAAGAACTCGGGCATCGGGGAGGCGGCCTACAACGCGGGCGCCCGGGTGCTCCTGCCGCGCAAGGACCGCTTCACGGAGATGCCGCTGGAGGGGCGGCTCTTGAAGAAGTGGCCCATCTACACGCCGCTGGTCTTCGCAGACAAGGTCATCAACATGGCCATCTGCAAGCACCACAACCTGACCAACGGGCTCACGGCCTGCATGAAGAACTGGTACGGGATCCTGGGGGGGCAGCGCAACCTGCTGCACCAGGACATCCACACCTCGATCTTTGATCTGGCCAACTTCATGCGCCCGACGCTGGTGGTGATGGACGCGCTGCGCGTCCTGGTCCGCAACGGCCCGCAGGGCGGCAGCTTCGCGGACACCGAGGTCCGCAACCTCCTCGTCGTAGGCACCGATCAGGTCGCCATCGACGCCATCGGCGCAGACATCCTGCATCTGGACCCCCGGACCGTTGGATTTCTCAAATTGGCTGATGGAGTGCTCGGACATGTGGATCTGAGCCGCGTCCGCCTCAAGGATGTCACCTGAGCGGCGACTCGCCGCCCCGACGGAGCCCACCCCCATGGCCTTCACCTGGAAAGGCATCTACGTCCCGCAGGGCGCCGAGCGCCACGTCGCCGCCGACACCCCCGCCGCCAAGGACTCCATCCGCAAGGCGCGCCTCTACGGCGCCACCAGCGCCAAGGGGCGCCTCCTGGTCTGGCTCCGGCGGATCTCGCAGGCGGGCTTCCTCTTCCTCTTCCTCTACCTCCTGGTCAGCACGGAGTATGTCCCCACCTTCGGGGACGGCGCCGCGGAGTCCACCGTGGACACCGTCGCCCTGGACATGCCCGTCAACATCTTCCTCTCCATCGACCCCCTGGTGGGCCTCTCCACCGCCATCGCCGCCCACAACCTCTTCAAGGGCCTCGTCTGGTGCCTGGTCCTCGCCATCCCCACGCTCCTCATCGGGCGCTTCTTCTGCGGGTGGATCTGCCCCTTCGGCACCCTCCACCACTGGACCGCCGCCCTCTGGCCCTCCATCCAGGGCGGCAAGCGCATCAAGCGCAACCGCCTCCAGCCCTGGATGCGGATCAAGTTCTACATCCTCGTGGGCTTCCTGGTCGCCTCCCTCTTCACCACCGTCCAGATCGGCCTCCTCGACCCCATCTGCCTCATGGTCCGCTCGGTGGGGCTCGCCATCATCCCGGCCCTCAACTACGCCGCCAGCAACGCGCTGGAGCTGATGGCCCTCTCCAACGTCTCCTTCCTCCAGTCCGCCGCCGACACCGGCAACTCCATCCGCGCCGCCACGCTCTCCCAGGACGTCGCCCTCTACAACGGCGCCGTCACCCTGGGCGCGATCTTCATCGGCCTCATCTTCACCAACCGCTACATCACCCGCCTCTGGTGCCGCCTCCTCTGCCCCCTCGGGGCGCTCCTGGGCGTCTTCTCCCGCTTCTCCATCTTCGGCATGAAGAAGGACCACGAGAAGTGCACCGGCTGCAACCTCTGCCTCCTCCACTGCCAGGGCGCCGCCGAGCCCCAGGGCGGCGTCCAGTGGCACGCCGCCGAGTGCCACCTCTGCTTCAACTGCGAGGGCGCCTGCCCCGAGGACGTCATCCACTTCAAGTTCTTCCCCCGCCGCTCCGACGTCGAGGTCGGCACCGACATGCAGCGCCGCACCCTCCTCACCGCCGCAGGCGCCGGCGCCGTCATGCTCCCCCTCTCCCGCGTCTCCACCGGCTTCTGGGAGAACAACAACCCCAAGCTCATCCGCCCCCCCGGCTCCGTCAACGAGGACGACTTCCTGGAGCGCTGCATCAAGTGCGGCGAGTGCATGAAGGTCTGCCCCACCAACTTCCTCCACCCCGCCGCCTTCGAGGCCGGCCTGGAGGGCCTCTGGACCCCCGTCGCCATCGCCCGCGTCGGCTACTGCGAGCACTCCTGCACCCTCTGCGGCTCCGTCTGCCCCACCGGCGCCATCCAGCCCATCTCCGAGGCCCAGAAGGTCGGCAAGGACGGCTTCGAGGCCATCCGCCTCGGCACCGCCTTCTACAACCGCGGCCGCTGCCTCCCCTGGGCCATGGACACCCCCTGCATCGTCTGCGAAGAGTGGTGCCCCACCTCCCCCAAGGCCATCTGGGTCGAAGAGGTCGAGGTCCGCAAGGAGCGCAAGGAGGGCGCCGAGATCATCAAGCTCCAGCGACCCCACGTCGATCCCGAGCGCTGCATCGGCTGCGGCGCTTGTGAGTACTCCTGCCCTGTCAAAGACGATCCGGCTGTCTACATTACCAACATCAACGAGAGTCGGAACCCCGACAACCGCCTCCTGTTGAAGATCATCCCCCAGTACTGAGGCGCCCGCCACCCCCTCCGGCGGCCCTCCCTGCCGCCTGAAGGACGCCTGTGATCCACAACCCACGCATCATCACCGACGCGCAGCGACGCGCCTGGCGCATCACCGAGCACCGCAAGGAGACCCGCGGCAACGCCCTCCGCTTCTGGGGCGGCCTCGCCATCGCCGCCGCCGCCGCCCTCTTCATCATCCAGCCCCGCCTCCACGGCGTCGGAGACGCCTGGGGCTTCGCCTTCGTCGTCGCCCTCGCCGCCACAGGCGCCGTCATGATCGCCGCTGGCGGGCGACCCGCCACCCTCGAGATCCAGCTCGCCGAGATCCGACCCGACGACGGACAGATCGAGATCTTCCCCGAGGCCTCCACCGAGTTCGACGACCTCCGCCGCACCATCTGGTTCGAGGAGATCGCCCACGTCGTCTTCGGCATGACCCGCTTCCCCCTCCACAAAGGCAAGGGCGCGCCCCGCGTCGAGGCCTTCACCGTCTGCCTCCACCTCTTCGACGGCTCCGTCGTCCCCGTCGTCGAGGCCACCACCGACAAGAACAACGGCTTCCTCGTCGCCCGGCAGCTCAGCGAGTCCATCGGCGTCCCCATCCAGGAGGCCGGCCTCGGGGCCTAGACCCCTCTTGCGCTCCGGGGCGCCTCGTGTCACCCTGCTCCGGGCCTGGCTCCCCACCCTCCCACCTGACCCGACACCCCCGCACCCACCCCATGCCACGACGCCTCCTCCTCGCCTTCGCTCCCCTCCTCCTCGCCTTCGCCTGCGCCACCGCCCCGCCTGCCGAAGACGCGAACCCCGACGCGCCTCCCGACCCCCTGGCGGGCTACCGCCTCGGCCGCGTCGGCTGGCTCCACAACGCCTGGATCGTCCTCCCCGAAGACGACGACGACGCCGTCCTCTGCCTCGACGACCCCCGCGCCGCGCCCTTCCGGCAGCTCGGCGCGCGCGTCAAGTTCGACGGACAAGCAGGCGAGCCGCCCCAGGACCCCAAGGCCTGCACCCCCCTCCTCCTCCAGCGCATCGACTTCGCGCCCGAAGGCGCCCTCCGCGACCCCAAGCCAGCCGATAAGCCCAAGCCGCCTCCGCCCGAGGCCGACGAAAAATAGGAGCCCACCCGCCCCATGCGACACCTCACCTGCACGCTCCTCCTCCTCGCCGCGCTCCTCGCCGCGGCCTGCTCGACGCCTGCACCGCAGCCGTCCGAGCCCACCACACCCGCCACCTCACAACCCGGCAGCGCACCCATGCAGACCGACGCACCCAAGACCGAAGCACCCGACCTCGCCTTGCGCGCCGGACGCGTCAGCAAGCTCCAGGAGGACCTCTGGGTCATCACCCCCGAAGACAACCCCAACACACGCATCTGCCTCCAGGGCGAGCTGGCCGAGGCCTTCAAGACCGAAGGACTCCGCATCCAGTTCCGCGCCACCGTACACCCCCCCAAGCCCAACGAGCGACGCGCCTGCCACGCCGCTGAATTCAAATTCATCGCGGACCTCGCTGAAGGCGCCAACCCCGATGACAGCGACATCGACTACGACGAGAGCGACGAGGGCGCCGCAGCCCCCGGCGCCGGCGAGTGACCCCGAGCGACGCGGCGCTTTGCGTTTGACCTCAAAGGCATAGTCCGCTATACCGATCCCCCATGAATGCGTAGCCCGGATGGGTTGTGCACACCGCGGCGCCCCCCCTTTCCCACGCGACGCGGATCAAGACGGGTAGGCTCGACGCGCGACAAGAGCGCCTCGCCCCTTGGACACTCCCCGGATGAAGCTCGGAGCCCTCGGCCAACGCACCGCATCTCGCCTCGCTGCCTCGGCAGCCTCGATGCTGCGTCTCACCACGCCGACGCACCCACGCAACGACCCACCCACCCGTCACACCTCTCCACGCCTCTCCCCCACACAACACCCTACAGAGCGGTAGCATGAGCCCTCAGAGCGACACCCTGCACTCCTTCGACCACGTCAAGGCCCCCAACTGGCACGACGGCAGCGTCCTCAACCCCCCAGCCACCATCTCCGGCTTCGACACCTTCAAAGAGCTTCGACTCTCACCCGAGCTCTCCCAGGCCATCGAAGGCGTCGGCTACGTCACCCCCACGCCCGTCCAGAGCGGGTGCATCCCCCTCGCCCTCGCCGGGATCGACCTCATCGTCCAGTCCCCCACCGGCAGCGGCAAGACCGCCTCCTTCGCCATCCCCACCCTCGAGCTGCTCGAAGCAGGCAAAAAACGCGTCGAAGCCCTCGTCCTCTGCCCCACCCGCGAGCTCGCCAAGCAGGTCGCTGACGAGTTCGAACGCCTCGGCGCACCCAAGGGCATCTCCGTCGCCACCGTCTACGGCGGCACCGGCTTCACCAAGCAGATCAAGGACCTCGAGACCGCCCAGGTCGTCTGCGCCACCCCCGGGCGCCTCCTCGACCTCCTCCAGCGCCGCGCCCTCTCCCTCCACCACCTCAAGGTCTTCATCCTCGACGAAGCCGACGAGATGCTCAACATGGGCTTCGAGAAGGACCTCAACGCCATCGTCGAGAAGCTCCCCTCCGTACGCCAGAACCTCCTCTTCTCCGCCACCGTCACCGAAGACATCCAGAAGCTCGCCGCCCACATCCTCACCTCCCCGGAGTTCCTCACCTTCTCCGAGGACAAGGTCTCCGCCGACGAGGTCAAGCACACCTTCTACAGCGTCTCCGGCATGGGACGCCTCCGCGACCTCCTCAAGGTCCTGGAGTACGAGGCCCCCGACAACGCCATCATCTTCGCCAACACCCGCGAAGAGACCTTCCTCGTCACCAACTTCCTCAAGAAGCACAGCTATAACGTCGAGGTCCTCAACGGCGACCTCGCCCAGAACGAGCGCGAGGAGACCCTCCTCAAGCTCCGCAAGGGCGAGATCGACTTCCTCGTCGCCACCGACGTCGCCGCCCGCGGCATCGACATCTCCGACCTCGGCCACGTCTTCAACCTCACCCTCCCCGACTCCCCCGAGGTCTACGTCCACCGCACCGGCCGCACCGGCCGCGCCGGACGCAGCGGCGTCGCCATCAGCCTCATCTCCCCCCGCGAGATCGGCACCTACTACGTCCTCCGCAAGGTCTTCAAGATCGAGTTCGAGGAGCGCGAGCTGCCCGCACCCGAAGCCATCGCCGCACGACGCGAGGAGCGCGCCTTCCGCAAGCTCCTCCAGCGCCTCGACGGACAGAAGGGCCTCAACTACGGCGAGCACCTCCCCTTCGCGGACCACCTCCTCACCGCCGAAGACCCCCGCCCCCTCATCGCCAAGCTCCTCGCCTACTTCGTCGCGGGCAAGGAGGACTTCGCCTTCGGCGCCATCGAGCCCCTCCGCCCTGTCTCCCAGGACGCCAACCCCCAGCGCCTCCGCAACGGACGCCCCGTCAACCCCCGCCCCCAGCGCCCTGCCCGCCCCGAGCCCGCCCCCGTCGCCCCCCCTGAGGAGGACGACGACGAGGCCGAGGAGCTGGAGGCCAGCGACGCCATCACCGCCGAGGCCACCCCTGAGCCCCCCGCCGAGGCCCCCCAGCCCGACGAGCGCGACGAGCGCGACGACGAGGCCGCGCCCGCCGAGGGCGAGCGCCGCGGACGCGAGCGCCGCGGGCGCGGACGCGACCGGGACCGCGATCGGGATCGCGACCGCGGACGCGGGCGCGGGCGCCGCGATGACCGCGAAGAGCGCGAGGAGCGCGTCGAGGCCGCCCCGGTCGCCCGCGAGGTGGACCTCGCTGACGACGAGGAGGACGACGACTACGAGGCCGTGGACGGCATGGTCAAGCTCCACCTCAACGTCGGCAGCGGACGCCTCAAAGACGAGGACAGCGTCGTCCAGCTCGTCTGCGAGCTGGCGCGCATCACCGCCGACGCCTGCGGACCCGTCACCCTCCGCCGACGCTTCTCCTATATCCATGTACGCGAGGAGCAGGCCCGTGCTATCATCGACGCGCTGACGGGCCAGTCGGTGGCCGGTATCGACCTCAAGGCGGCCTTCGCGCGGCGCTGAGCCGCACGAACCCCGCCCCTGGCGGCGCGCGGCGTGCTGGCGACCGCGCGCCGCGGCATCACCCCCGAAGGAGACGCAGGTGAACTCGACCCTACGACACCACGCGCGGGCGCTCCGCGCCCTCCTCCCCCTCGGCGGCCTCGCCTTGCTCCTCCTCGCCTGCGAGGAGGAGCCCCCTCCCCAGGAGGACCCTGAGGCCAACCTCCCGCCAGCCACCGTCTCCCTCCCTGCGGTCCCCGGCGATCTGGGGCAGTCCAAGATCCCCGAAAAGTTCGCGGACGGCCCCCTCACCGTGGATGGCCTTCGGCGCAACCGCCTGAAATACCTGGATAAAGACGTCGAGATCCGCGGCACCGTCGCCCAGGTCTACACCTGCCCCTTCTGGGAGGACAAGAAGAAGCCCCGACGCGCCCGACGCCGCAAGGACGGCGAAGAGGAGGATCCCAAGATGTGCCAGCGACACCACTTCTATGTGGTGGACGCCAGCGGCAAGCCCGAAGATCGCCTCCTCATCGTCAACCTCAACGGCATCTACCAGGCCAAGGTCGAGGACGGCGAGCTGAAGACCGGCGACGTCTACACCATGACGGGCCGCTACACCGACATCGGAGACGGCTTCCTGGAGACCGAGACCGGCCTCATCGTCCTCAACCAGATCCGCGAGATCGATCAGGCCGAGGCCGAGAAGAACGAGAAGAAGCGCTGATCTTGGGGGGTTCGGGGGGAGCTTCCCCCCGGCCGCGGGAGTCACCCCCAATAAAAAAACCACATTAATCTGCTTTTATTCTTTTGTTTTTTTTATGGGGGGTGCCTCCGGCGGCTGGGGGCGATCCGCCCCCAGACCCCCTTTCTTGTCTCAGGGACCGCAGCGCACCTGGAGGCGCGCCCGGTTGTCTGCTCCCACATCCGTGAAGACGAGCCGCACCCCCGTCATCGGCCTGTTGCCGCAGTCGGCCCAGTTCTCATTGAAGATCGTACGAACGCCCCACCCGGAATCACTCGAAGAGACGGTGCTCTTGCTCCCCGTCACCTCGACCGAGGTGGCAGACAGGCTCCCCACGGTGAGCCCGCCAGAGTCCAGCGTCGCCGGGCCGCTCGTCGAGTCCCCGGGGTAGAGGATGAGCGTCCCGTCACCGTGGATGTTGTCCACGTTGCGGATCTCGCGGTTGGCCGCTGTCGCGCTCGTGAACCGGAGGTCGTTGGCGTAGGTGCTCTCCCCGCTCACCGAGAGCGGTCCGCCCACGCTCACGCCGCTGGAATCGCCGAAGACCACCCGCCCGCCCGACTCAACCCGCATGGACTCCGAGGCCGAAGCCGAGCCGTGGAGGGAGAGCGCGTTGCGCCCCCGGATCCGATCCGTGCTGAGCGTCCCCGTCGGCAAGCTGAGGTTGCTGCCGACGACCACCCCGCCGGAGGCGTCGCCGCCCGGGTTGAGGGTGATCGTGTTGCTCGACCACGACGCGAGGCGATCATTGCCCGAGCCCAGGCGCACCTCGCTCCCGTTGATGTCCACGCTGCCCGCCGTCGCCAGCGTGCCGTCCACCTCCAGGTTGGAGTCGACGAGGGTGCCGCCCTCGAAGTCCCCAAGCGCGTTGATCCAGAGCTGATCGCCGTTCGGGCTATGAACCAGCGCACGCTGACTGCGCGCGAGGCCCTGAGCTTGCCCATCGGCCGTGCCCAACGTGAGCTCAGAGCCCTGGACGTTGAGGCGCGCCTGCACGTCCAGCGTCTCGGTGGTGAGCCCGCCGGGGGTGGCGATCTGGTAGGTCTTGAACTCGGTGCCGTGCCCGGACCAGGCCGCGTAGGGGACCGGCTCGATGGCCTGGCGCCCGCTCAGGGGGGTGCCGTTGACCTCGATGCCCAGGTAGAGCTTCTCCGCGTCGAGGATCAGCGCGTCCAACGAGGTCGTCGTGCCCAGGCCCACCGAGAAGCGGCCGCTGTGGATCTGGACGGTCTGCGTCTCGCTCCACAGCTCGCAGTCCGTGCACGTCGGCCCGCCGTAGAGCCGGAAGGTCAGCGACTCCTCGCCGTCCACCGCGCCGTTGTTGAGCATCAGGAAGCCGTCGTAGGGGATCAGCAGCGGGCCGTCGGCCACGTCCGCCGTCCGGCGGTTGTTGTCCGCCTGCGCGACAAAGGCCACCCCCAGCGCCAGGCCGAGGATCATCCCCGCCAGCGAGCCCGCCATCGCACCCCAGAAGGCCGGGCGGCGCTGGAAGCGATCCGAGAACGAAGCAGGAGAGGGCAGGTGAGTGTTCGGGTCCATGGTTCAGCTCCTCGTCAAATGACTCTCAAGACACGATATAGATACAACAAGACATATCAAGATATATCAAAAGAGGCTCCAGCAGGTGTCCACCGCCGGGTCGCAGGCGGGCTCGGTCAGGAGGCGGCGCCGCACCGGCACCACCCGCACCTTGCCCTCCAGGCTCCAGACGCCCTCGGGGGCGTCCGCGGCGCGGAGGACCGGGTCGCTGCCTTGAGCCGGGCGCGTCGAGGTCGTCTCGCCGCAGAGCCACCAGCCGCGCCGCCCCCCTTCGAAGCCGGCCTCGGGGACCGGCGGGTGCTGGACGCAGTAGCGGAAGTCCGGGTCGCACCCATAGAGCGCCGCCAGGGTCGCGTCATAGCCCAGATCCTCGCCGCCCACATGCAGGTAGCTCGTCCCGACGCCGCTGCTCTGGGAGCGCTCCAGGCAGGCGACCTCGCAGCTGGCGCCGCCGTAGAAGGTGTTGCAGCTGCAGATCAGCTTGCCGAAGTCGCCCGCGTTGCCTGCGGCCCGCACCGCGGCGGGGTTGTCCTCGTAGCCGGGGCAGAGGAAGGCGTAGCCGCCGTCGCTGCCCTGCCAGAACGACTCGTCGATGCAGCCCCGCTGGTAGGACGGGCGCACGGAGGAGCCCGGCCCGTCGGGCAGGTAGCGCACCCCGACGAAGCCCACCATGTCCGGCTGGGTGTCGCCCTGGAGCGCCGTCGCGCAGCGGACCTCGGGCGCCAGCGGTTGCAGCGGCGCCGAGCGGGTGGAGGTCACGCAGCCGGGGGCCGCGCCGTCGCAGGTGACCGCGCCGCAGAGGTTGAACTCCAGCGGCGTGCCGCCGGTGGCGCCGTCGAAGAGGTCGCTGCGGTTGACCTCCCAGGGCTGCGCCGCCGAGTTCTTGATCGTGACGCACTGGAACTGGCTGTGGTGGCTCATGCCGCGCCAGGGCTGGCCGGTCAGCGCGCCCTCCAGGGCGCAGAGGTCGTGATCCTCCACGCGATCCCCGTCCCGATCCAGGCCGCTGCCCAGCGGGGGGTTCGGCAGCGGGCAGGTCCCGCTCTCCGCGTCGCAGCTCCAGGCGGCGAAGTCATGCCCCACCAGCGAGGTGCGCTCGACGTCGAAGCTGGAGCGCCGGTTGCGCGTGCACCCCTGCCAGTAGTCGCCGCCTGAGGCGTAGCGCACGGGGAAGCCCGCCTCGCAGCGCGAGCGCTCGGCGATGACGTAGGCGCCGGGCAGCCCGCGGACAGACGGCGCCCGGTAGGAGCCGCGGTGCAGCTCGGTGAAGTAGGCCATGCTCTGGAAGGCGAAGTCCGCGTCCCCGTCGAAGCTCAGGCCGTTGACGCGGTCGCGGGTGAGGGGCTGATCCTCGCTGAGATCCTCGCGCCCGTTGAGGTTGTAGTCGCCCGTCGGGCTGACGCAGCCCCGGGTGAGGGGGTTCAGCTCCGCCGCCAGCGGCTTGCGCCCCTCGGGCCCGTAGGTGGGGAAGGTCGCGTTGTCCACGGCGATGCGGCGCGGGTTGTCGAGGTTGTCAGGCTCGTAGAGGGCCAGGACGGCGGCGTCCTGGCCGCACGGCGGCGGGGTGCCGTCGTCGTAGTCCACCAGCTCGCCGCCGCAGAGGGACACGCGGCGCTCCTGGCCGTACTCGTTGCGGAGGATGAAGCGGTCGATCTGGCGCACCTCACAGCGGAAGTTCGCCAGCGTGGTCGGCTCGGAGATGCTGTAGGTCTCGAAGGCGGTGCGGTTGATCCAGCCGTCGCCGTCCTCGTCGCAGCGCTGGGGGGCGCCGGAGCCGCCCAGGGGGTAGTAGTAGCCGGTCTGCGTCTCGCAGAGGCAGCTCCCGTCCGCCGTCGTCTCGGGCCAGAGGCGCGGCGTCTCGCCGTCCGAGTCGCCGCAGATCAGCGAGCAGGTGATGCACTCGCCGCCGGGCGTCGCGGCCTCGCCGTCGGGGCAGGCCGCGACGACGCAGCGGGCGCCCGCGCCGTTGAAGGTGTAGTCGCAGAAGACATCCTCGGCGCAGGCGCAGGCGCCGTCGATCGTCCGGGGCCAGACGCCGGCGGCGCCGCAGGTCAGGCCGCAGCCCATGCACTGGTTGGTGGCGACGTCAAAGGCCTGCCCGTCGGGGCAGAGGCGCGGCGCGCAGGCGGGCGGGCCGCCGGTCTGGGGGTAGTCGCAGAACTCCTCGTCGGTGCAGAGGCGGTCGCCGCAGAGGGCCTGCGGGACGCAGGCGTTGGCGTCGGGGTCGAGGACAGTCCCGGCGAGGCAGGCCCCGCAGATGGCGCCGTCATCGGTGGTGACGCAGGCCTGGAGGCGGGCGGTGCAGGTGTCGAGGATGGAGTCCAGCGCGTCGGGGACGCAGTTGGACTGGGGGTTGGGGACGCAGGCGCCGCCCTCTGCGAGGTAGCCGGGGCGGCAGGGGCCGCAGGTGGCGTCCTCGTCGAAGGCGTTGGGGTCGCAGTCCCGCTGCTGCTCGGCGCAGGTGGCGGTGAGCTCCGCGCAGGCGACGACGCAGACGGCGCCGTTGGCCGTCTCGACACAGCGCTTGCCCTCGGCCTCGCAGGCGGGGGTCATGTCCTCGCTCCCGTCGCGGCCGTCGCAGGAGGCGCGATCCGCGACGAGGCAGACGCCGTCGTCCCAGACGTAGCCGTCCTCGCAGCTCTCGGGGATGCAGACGGCGTCGCCGGGGAGGGAGGCGTCGCAGCGCTGGTGGAGCACGCAGAGGTCCGCGCAGGCCAGCGGGGCGCGGCAGGCGAGGTCGTCGTCGTCGCAGACGAGCCCCTCGGCGCAGGCGTCGTCGTCCTCGCAGCCGCAGCCCTCGGGGCGGTCGGCGTCGGGGCAGGCGACGCAGGCGCCGTCCTCGCAGATGTTGTCTCCGGCGCAGGTGTCGCCCGCGTCGCAGGGGCAGCCCGGCACGTCCGAGGTGCAGGCGCGGCACATGGACGCGTCGTCGCAGTAGCCGCCCGCGTCGCAGGCGTCGCCGTCGGCGCAGGGGCAGCCCGCAGCGCCGGGGGTGCAGGGGTCGGGGATGCAGCGCTGGTTGGCGCCGCAGACCAGCGGCGCGTCGCAGGCGTCGCCTTCGCCGCAGGCGCAGCCCTCCAGGCCGGCGGTGCAGGGGACGCAGCGCTCCTCCTCGCAGCGCAGGTCCGCAGCGCAGGTGCCGTTGAGGCGGCAGAGGCAGGCCGCGTCGCCGCGATCACAGTCCACGCAGGCGCCGTCCAGGCACTCCCCGACGGCGCAGGCGTCCTCGGCGTCGCAGGCGCAGCCCACCGCGCCGGGGGTGCAGCCGCTCGCCGTGCAGGCGCCCGCCTCGCAGACGCCGCGAGCGTCGCCGTAGTCGGGGTCAGCGGCGCACTCCGCGTCGCCGGAGCAAGGCACGCAGGCCCCCTCCACGCAGCGCTGCCCTGCCGTCGCAGGGACCGCATCGCACTCCGCCGAGGTCGCGCAGGACACGTCCGGGTTGTTGTTCTCGGGCGCGGGAGACGGCCCGGAGGGCGGGTCGTCCCCGCACCCCCAGGCGCCCGCGAAGAGCGCCGCAGCCAACCCCAGGAGGAGTATATTTTTAATCATCTTGACCCTCAATACACGGTAAAGTCCGTGTAGAATACGTAGAGTTTGATGTCAGTGAGCGCCCGGAGGTTGATGTCCCGGTTGACCGTCTCGTCGCGCTGGTTCAGGATCAGCTCCCACTCGGTGTTGACGAAGGGGCGGTCGCGGAGGCGGTAGCTGCGGTAGACCTCGGGGCTGGCGGCGAACTCGCGGGTGCTGTTGAAGAAGGGGTTGAGGACCGCGGTGCGCGCGGGCAGGCGGTAGTTGTCGGTGGCGTCGTCCAGGGTCCGCACGACGCCCGTGCCGGTCTGGCGGAGGTAGAGCCGCCCGAGGAAGTCGCCGTTGTCGTTCCCCTCGATGTTGGCCTCGATGTAGAGGACCTTGTGGTTGCGGGTCAGCGGCGAGAGGTCCGCCAGGTTCGTCCTGAAGGGTAGCGTGATGTAGCCGCTGCTGTCCAGCCGCGCCGGGTCCAGGAGGCGCTCGCGGAGCTGGGTCGCCCGCTGATCCACCGTCAGGGCCCGGCCGTTGGCGTCCAGGCGCGGGACGCCGAAGATGTCATCCCGCAGCGAGAGGACCGCCACGCGCACATCCGGCGTCCCGAAGCTCTCCTCGAAGCTGGAGAAGGCGTTCTGCAGCTCGATGAGGTAGTTCTCCAGGTTGAACTCCCCGGCGGTCACCAGGCGGATCAGGAAGAGCTCGTCCAGCCGGGCGTAGGACTGGCTGGTGTAGTACTGATAGACCAGCGTCAGGCGGTAGGCCTCGCGCAGCGCGTCCTGGAAGGCGACGTCGGCGTTGATGACCGCGTCGTTGCGGTAGATCCGGACGTTGGGGTCGTTCAGCGCGGCCTCGACGTTGATGGCGAGCTGGAGGGCCTCCTCCTGCTCCTGCTCCAGGCGCCGGGACTGCTGGCTGAGGCGCTGGATCTCGGAGAGCGCGAGCTGGAACTGGTACTCCAGCTCCAGCACCGAGATGTCCAGCTCGCGGAGCTGGAGGAGGAGGCGCGCGGTGTTGGCGTTGGCGTCGATCTCCGCGAAGTCGCACTGGACCGTGGTGTTCCAGCGGGCCTGATCCAGCTCCAGCATCCCGCGCTCGCGCTGCTTGTTGCGGATCTCCTCCTCGATGAAGGGGAGGATGATCTCCTGGGTCACATAGGCCGCCGCCTTGATGCCCGTGGCGACGCCCGCGGTGATGCAGGACACGGTGTTGTCGCAGGTGGCGGTCCCGGCGACGTCCGCCGCCGCGGAGGTGATCCGCTGGACCCGCTCCTGGTTGGCCTGGACCACGGAGAGGTCCTGGGAGATGTCGAGCTGCTGCTCACCGATGCTGTAGTTGAACTGGGCCTGCTCCAGCGTGAGCTGGCAGTAGTCCGCGACGCGGCGCCGCTCGATCTCGATCTGCTCCACGGTGCCGCGGATCTGGGTCGAGAGGCGGAGCTGCCCGAGGCGGAGCAGATCCAGCCGCCCCAGCGCCTGGAAGATCGCGCCGTTGCCCACCAGGCCGCAGGGATCGCCCAGCGAGGCGACGCCGTCGTCCAGCGAGGCGTAGCGGCGGATGGCGGGGTAGATGCGACCGTCGGGGGCCTCGAAGGAGCCGCACAGCTCGATGAGCTGGCTCTCGTAGGTCCGGGTGATCCGGGTCAGCTCGCTCTGGAAGCGCTCGGCGTCGGAGTCGAAGCCGCGGGTGGTGCTCAAGGCCACCTGCTCGCGCTGCCGCGCCACGTCCAGCTTGGAGAGGGCGGAGGTCAGCACCGTCTCGAAGGCGCTGCGATCCAGCGCGCTCGGCCCCACGTCCAGCGCCGGGAAGGGCAGGTAGTCGGCGGGGTAGCCGAAGTAGTTCACGTTGTCGGTGATGCTGCCGTAGAGCTCGCGCAGGTTCAGGAGCGCCACGCTGTAGCTGCGCTGGGCCGTCTCCAGCTCCGCGAGGAGCTGGGGTCGGCTGGAGCCGCCTGCCGCGTCGTAGATCGAGAGCAGGATGTTGGAGAGCACCACCGACTCCAGATAGGTCGAGAGGTAGCCGCGCTCGATCACGCGCCGCGCCAGATCCGGGCGGTTGAACGCCTGGTAGCGCCGCGCGATCTCGCCCTGCACCCGCGCCCGCTGGGTCGAGGCCCGGACCACCTTCGCGAGGTAGTCCGTCACCAGCGCGTCCGAGATGAAGTTGCGCCCCGTCTGCGGCGCCCCCGAGGCCAGCGAGGTCGAGAGCACCGGGCTCAGGGCGTAGAAGCGCTCCAGCACGCTGCTGTAGTACTGCGCCGCCTGGTAGAGCCGGAACATCTCGAAGCCTGCGATGCCCGAGAGGCGGATGCCGCCGTCCTCGAAGCGGTCGCCCTCGAAGGCCGTGATCCGGCTCCCGGCCAGATCAAAGCGCGACTCGAAGGACGAGGTGAAGGCGTCGTCCCCCAGCATGATCAGCAGCTCGGCGTTCAGGCGCTCGAAGCCGTCCCGGCGCGCGGGCAGGCCCCCCTGGGCGGAGGGCTCGACCGTCGAGGAGAAGTGCGCCTCCAGGAAGGTGTAGAGCTGGTCCGCCCGCGGCAGCGAGCCCGCAGCGGCGGTGGCGTAGAAGCGCTGGTAGATGTCCAGCACGCAGTCCACCCGCTCCTGAAGGGCCTCGATGGCCTCGGCGTCGTAGCAGTAGGGGATCGTCTCGGCGCTCCCGTCGCAGAGGCTCGGCGCGAAGGCCAGCCCGCCGCCCTCGCGGCTCACGAAGCGGGTCTTGTAGCGGAAGGCCTCGTCGGTAGCCGCGGCGTAGGAGCGGTCGTAGACGCGGCTGCCGCCCGTGTAGAAGGTCTTGCCGTCGCGCAGATCCAGCCGGTTGGCGTCGCAGAGCGCCCGGGTCGGGTCCGCGCAGGTCCAGGCCGGATCGTCCTGCACCAGGAGCGGGTTCCCGTTCGCGCGCCACTGGGCCAGCGTCGCCGCGCAGCTCCCGTCGCGCTGGCAGGGCAGCCCGGCGATGCTCGGCAGCAGCTGCCGCGAGGTCGTGAAGTAGTCCACCTCGCTCCCCAGCGGGCACGCCACCCGGTCGTCCTGATAGCGGACGCCGCAGTCGGCGCGGTCGGTCCCCGGCGCGCACTGGAACGCCTGGGTCTGGCCGGCCTCCTCGTCCTCGCAGACCCCGTTGCCCGCCGAGGGGCAGGTGTTGTTGTTCGCCGCCACCCCCGAGCGCATCCCGCAGTCCGCCAGATCCGTGCCCAGCGCGCAGCTCCAGCTGTCCTCGCAGCGCCCGTTGTTGGCCGTAGCGCAGGTGTTGTTGTTCTGGAGGCCGGGGCGCATCCCGCAGTCCGCCAGATCCGTCCCCGAGGTGCACCGGAAGGGCTGGGAGCCGCTCAGGCCGTCCTCGCAGAGGCCGTTCTCCCCGGTCAGGCAGCTGTCGTCATTCGGCGCCTGCACCCCCGTGCCCCAGCGCGCGGTGTTGCCAGGGCCTCCGTCGAAAAGACCCGTATCTACGCACAGATAGTGGACCTCCTCGCCGTTGACCGAAGGCGTGAGCGCCTGGGTGGGGTCCATGGCCCCGCCGTCCAGGATCGCCGCGATGACCTGCGGCGCGTTGCTCTGATCCAGCGCGCGGCCGCTCCCCAGGATCTCCCGCAGCAGATCCGGCGAGCACGACACGCCCAGCCGATCCGGCGCAGGCGTCTCGGGCGCCGGGAGCACGCTCCCCGCATACCCGTCCGGCACCCCGTCGCCGTCCGCGTCCGTGTCCACCACCTCGCCTGGCACGCGGCGCAAGAGGAGGTAGCCATAGGCCGTCGGCGCCTCGTCCATCATCAGCGCCGGGAGGCGCTCGCGGAAGAGGATGAAGAGCGTCTGCTGATCGATGATCGCCCCGTCCAGCAGCTCCACCGTCCGGCGCAGCGAGCGCCCGTTGGGCACGGGGTTCCCCAGCGCCAGGTTGACGTTCTGCGCGGCCCGCTCCGGCTCGGCCGCCAGATCAAAGGGCAGCGCGGCGCGCACGCAGCGGCCGCGGCTCCAGGTGCCCGTGCTGGCGTCGCGGGTCGCGTCTCCCAGGAAGCCCGGCACCAGCCAGGGCTCCGGCAGCGCCGTCTCGCCTGCGGCGCAGGCGCTCCCCTCGGGGCGGTAGTGACCGCCCAGCGCCATCTCCAGCTCCAGCCGATCCAGGAAGACCACGCAGTTGGAGCGCACCCTTGGGTCGCAGCTCCGCGCGTCCGCAGGGTTCGCCCCCAGCTCCAGCTCCACCGCCGGGCTCCCCGCGAAGGTCAGCGCCGTCTCCGACACCACCTTGCCCCGGAGCAGCTCCGGCGCGCTTTGATCCGGCACATAGAGGTTCATCTCCATCGGGAAGCTCGTCACCCCGGCGGGCACCGGCGAGTCCTCCAGGCGGGTCACGTAGACCCGGGGTCCGACCCCGGCGCCAGCGTCGAAGAGGTAGCAGGCCCCGTTGGTCGCCAGGCACGCCTGCTGGACCGAGGGGAAGCGCCACTGCTCGCTCTCGGTCGCCCGCAGGATGGCGACGAACTCGTCCCAGCCGCCGGTGAGCCCGCCGCTGCGGAAGGCGCCCCAGCGCTGGATCAAGCCGTTGCGCACCCCGCTCACGTCCCCCCGATCTGCCCGCAGGAGCCAGCCGGGCTCGGCGCCCTCCGGGTCGATCCCGCCGCTCTCGAAGGTCGCGAAGTAGCTCATGGCGCCCGTCCAGCGCCCCGCGGGGCTCTCCACATAGCCCAGCGCCACCTCGGCCCGCCCCAGCGGGCTCTCCACCTTCAGCGCGCCGCGCCAGCGCGTCGCGTCCACCGCGTCCTCCGGCACCCGCACGATCACCACCGGGCAGGACTCGCCGCAGCGCGGCGCGGCGCGCACTGTTCGCGTCCCCTCCCGCGAGATCGCGCCAAACTCGCCCAGCTCCACCCACCAGAGCGGGCACGCCGCCCCGGTGCACGACGCGTCCTCCTGCCGACGATCCACCTGGCCGTCCCGCAGCAGCACGACGTGCTCCGCCTTGGTCACCTGGAAGTCCACGAAGTCGTCGGTGTTGTTGTAGAGCGTGAAGCGCCGCTCCAGCTTGATGTTGCTGAACTCCAGCGTCGTCTCGCTCGCCCCCACCGTCCCCTGCTCGTTCACAGGCACCGCGGAGGGCCCCTCCTCCGTCGCCGCCCGGGGGACGCAGAAGCCCTGGTTCCCGTCGAGCCCCTCGCAGACCTGCCCTGCCCCGCAGGTGGCGCGGTCGAGCGAGCAGGGCACCCGGCACACCCGCCGATGGCACCCCATGCCCGTCGCGCACTCGGCGCTGCTGGCGCACTCGGCGTAGCAGCGCCCCTGGATGCAGAGCTGGAAGTCCGGGCACGCCGCGTCGTCGGCGCACTCCGGCACCTCCTCCCCCGCGCCGACGCAGGAGCCCTCCACGCACGACTGCCCCGCCAGGCACCCCTCCATCATCCCGTCCGCCGCGCAGGCCCGCGTACCGTCTGGCGTGGTGAGGTTCGCGGAGCACGGCGTGTAGCAGCGCGGCGCCTGGGGCGGCGTCCGGGCGAAGACCGCCTCATCGCCCAGGCAGAGCCCCCCGGCGCAGGTCAGCCCCGGCAGGCAGGAGGCGTCGTCGCGGCACTGGCACCCGATGGACCCCAGATCACAGTAGACGCAGACGTCCTCCACCCCGGTGCTGTCGCAGCGCAGGTTCCGGTCGCAGGTGCCGTTGATCCGGCAGGCGCCGCCCTCGGTCCCCCGGCTGTCCACGCACACCGCGCCCTGACGGCACGTCAGCCCCGGATCGCAGCCGCCGCCCAGGCAGCGGCAGCCCTCCGCCCCCGGGATGCACTCCCCCGAGACGCAGAAGCCCCCGTCGCACTGCGCCCCCGCCACCTCGCAGCTCCCGTCGGCGTTGCAGGCGCACCCCGTCATCCCCACCGGGCACGACGCCCGGGTGCAGACGCCGCCGTCGCACACCAGCGCGTGCCCCTCGGCCGTGTAGCCGCAGGCCCCGTCCAGGCACGCGCAGCCCTCCAGGCCCGGCGCGCAGGCCGCCTCGGCGCAGGTCCCGCCCTCGCACGTCAGCCCGGCGACGCAGGCGCCGCCGTCGCACGCGCACCCCTGGTTCCCCGGGGTGCAGCCCGGCCCCGCCTCGCAGCGCGCCGTCTCCGGATCGCACGCCGCCGACCCGCCGCACCGACCGCCGCCGTCACACGCGCAGCCGACCTCACCCGGGGTGCAGCCCGCGACGCAGCGCTCCGCGCCGCCCACCGCCTGACACGAGGCGCCGCCGCCGCACCTCCCCTCCGCAGCGCACACGCACCCCGGCTCGCCGGGCGTGCAGCTCGACACCTCGCAGCGCCCGGCGGCGCAGACCAGCAGCCCCTCCTCCGACGCGGCGCACCCGCCGGCGTCGCACGCGCACCCGGCGCTCCCAAGCGCGCAGGTCGGCCGGCAGCGCGCGTCCTCGCAGACGAGGCCGGTCAGGCACGCCCCCTCCATGCAGGCGCACCCGTCCATCCCGGGCGTGCAGGCCGCCGGAGCAGGGTCCTCCTCGTCGTCACAGGCCGCGGCGCCCAGGAGCGCCCACCCCAGCAGCAGCGCCGCTGCCCAACGCCACCCAGCCCACCACCCTCTGCTCTGCTCGGCCATCGCGCTCACCTCACGTCGTCCACCGCGCAGCCTGGCCGCACAGCGGGAGGGTCTCAGAACTTCACCTCGGCGCCCGCAAGCGCCGCGCCGGTGTTGTCAAAGCAGGTCACCGAGCGGACGGTGAAGCCGTCTGCCGCGCCGTCCACCTGAAGCGCCACCGGCGCCCCCTCAAAGGGCGCGTCGGCGTTGCGCACGAACGCCACCGCCACGTTCGGCGCCTGGCGGCGCACCTGCCCCGTCACCCCCTCCCCGAAGGTCGCCCCCTGGATCGTCGCCCCCGTCTCCCGCAGCACGACCTCGCACGAGCGCGCCGCCGGATCGCTCACCTGCCCCGCCACCCCGCACCCCGGCTCTCCAGGGGTGCAGTTGTTGTTGTTGGGCGCGTTGTTGGGCGTGTTGTTGACGTTGTTGTCGGTGCCGTTGTTCGTGTTGTTCGCCGCGTTGTTCGCCGCCACCGCAGGCTTCTTCTCGTCGTCGCTGCAACCGCTCCCTGCGCTGAGGCCGAGGAGCGCGATCAAGCCAGCGATAACATAGATTATTTTACTCATTTTTTAACCTTTTTTGTTGGTTTAATGAATCAATTATCGACCATAAATGCTGTTCAGACCGCCGTCACCGGAGCCGTCATCCCCCGTCTCCTCCTCCGCGCTCTCGTCTCCGAAGGCAGCGGCGCCGCCGATCCCGACGCCGATCGTCGCCCCGGCGCCCACCAGCCCGATGGCCGACACGAGCACCCCGCGGAAGGTGTCCCCGCCCTCCTTCCCCTTGCGACCCCGGTAGGGCAGCACGGCTTTGCCGATCTTCGCGAACACGTTGACGCCGCTGCCGCCATCTCCCCCGCCCTGGCCCGCACCTCCGATCCCCGCCGAGCCCGCCCCGCGGGCCTCACGGCGCGCGCCGATCTGGACGCCGCCCTCAGCCCGGGCGCCCTGGACCTCCCCGCGCGACCAGGACGCGCCGGAGCCCGAGCCTGCGACGCCGCTCGCAGGCGCGCCGCCGGGGCCGCCGGGGTTCGGGCTGTCGCCGCCGTCGCCGCCGTCGCCCTTGCTCTTCTTGCTCTTCTTCTTCGAGACTTTTTTACCCTTCGCCTTGACCGACTTGCCCTTGAGCCCCAGCGGGTCCACGGCGTTGAGGGGGTTGTTGGCGACGTAGCCGTAGACCCCGGCGGCCTCGGCGGGCTCCTCCATCGCCGCGGCGCTCGCCAGCAGGAAGGCCGGGTCGGGGCAGTCCCAGCGCCCCGTCTGCGGGTCGTAGGCCCGGAAGCGGAAGTGGTAGAGCCCCAGGCCGCCATCCCACGTCTGCCCCGTGAAGCCCCGCACGGCGTCCACCGAGCCCTCCTCCCACGCCAGCCCGCCGAGCGGGTAGAAGGCGCGGCGCCCCACCACCGCCCCGCCCTCATCCAGCGCCACCACCGGCGAGCCGAGGTGATCCGCCGCCAGGAAGGTCACCTCCCCCTGCTCCTCCAGCAGCAGCCGCCGCGTCACCGCCGCCAGCGTCGCCTCCACCCCCTGCTTCGGCGGCGCGCCCGCCTGGACCCCGGCCTCCCGCGCCCAGACCGCCCAGGCGTCGCCTGCGGTGATGGCGCCGTCCGCGGGCGCCACGTCATCATAAAGCGCCGCCTGGAGGGTCGCCGTCTCCCGGCGCGCCACCAGCCGACCGTCCGCCGTCACATAGGTCACCCCGATCCCGTCCCGCACCTCGAAGGTCGAGGACGCATACCAGGTCTGCCCATCGGCGTCCGCCTTGAAGACCCGCTCCTCCCCCTGCGCGAAGCGCGCCCGGTGCGTCGCCGCCCCGCGCGCCGCCCCGCCGACGATCCGCCCCTGGTAGTCCCGCTCCAGCGTGAGCCCGCCCCGGGAGATCAGCCGCCCCGACGCATCATAGCCCAGCATCACCTCGCCTGCCGAGGTCACCGCCCGCGGCCCGGCCCCCTCGTAGCGGTACGCGCCCAGGTCCTCGGGGCTGCCGGGATCGCTGGAGGTCCGGCTCAAGATCCGGTCGTCCGGGCTGAAGCCCACCTCCAGCACCTCGCCTATCACCTCGATCCGGGTCGGGCGGTACCAGCTGTCGTAGCGGCTCTCCAGAGCGCGCTGTCCAGGCCCCAGGTCGTCGATCCGGGTCAGGTTCCCCGCCCGGTCGCGGGCGTAGCGCAGCGACTCCACGACCTCCCTGGCGCCGTCCAGCACCTCGCGGGCGCTCAGGCGCTGCACGCTGTCGTAGGTGGACACCTCCGCCCCGCCGTTGGCGAAGCGCAGCGCCACCGGGAGCCCGCGCTCCTCGTACTCCACAGCGCTCAAGAAGCCCGGGATCGACGCCAGGCGCTCGCCGCGGTCCCAGCGCTGCTCCAGCACCGTCCCGTCAGGCTCCTCGGTCCGCACCAGCCGGTCGCGGTTGTCGTACCCCAGCCGGGTCCGCAGCGTCGCCCCCTCCACCTGCCGCTCCCTCGCGATCACGCGCCCCCGGACGTCAAAGCCCATCCGGTCGTAGCCCCCCGGCCAGGTCATCTCCACCGCGCGCCCCTGCGGGTTCACGCACAGCTCCGCCGCGCAGCCCGTCGGCGCCAGATCGTAGCGCCAGGTGCTCCGCGTCCCCTCCTCATCCGCCGCATCCCAGCGCGCCACGATCCGGTTGGCCCCGTCGAAGCGCTGGCGGAGCGTCACCCCCCGCGCGTCCACCTCCTCCACCAGCCGATCCGCCCGGTCGTAGCGGCGCGTGATCACCCCCGCGTCGGGATCGTCGATCTCCACCGCGCGCCCCAGCGCGTCGAAGCGCTGCCGATGCACCGTCCCCCCCGGCTCGCGCCACGACGCCAGGTTCCCCAGGTTGTCATACGCGAACGACCACGCCCAGGACACCACCTCGCCGCCCTCCACCTGCTGGCGCTCCACCGCCACCAGCCGCTCCAGGCCGTCAAAGCGCTGCACCTCCGGCGTCCCGGCGTGGGGGCTGCCCTCGGCGGTGTCCTCCAGATCCCAGCGCTGCACCTCCAGCGGGCTGTAGACGAAGCGCGCCACCGAAGGCGCCCCGTAGAGATCGCCGTCCGGCGTCGTCACCTCCAGCGGCCGCGCCAGCGCGTCAAAGCGCGCCTCGCTGGACCGCACCCCCGCCGGAGGCGCCGCGTCACACGCCGCCGTCGCCCCCAGGTAGCTCTGGTGGGTCTTGGCCACCTGCCCCCGGTTGTTGAACACGTCGAAGCCGCTCACCTGGTACTGGCCGCTGCTCAAGAGCTCCCGGCGCTGGTACACCCGCCCCCGCCCGTCCATGCACAGCACCTCCTCCGCGTCCAGCGCCCCGCCGGACACCGTGCGCCGCCGCACCGTCGCAGAAGAGATCGGATCGCCCAGCGACCAGACCAGCTCCTGGGTCGGGGTCGCGCCCTCGTCCCCCGCCTCGATCGCCGCGACCTTCCGCCCCAGCCCGTCGTAGCGATAGCGCACGCTGTTCCGGGGCGACACCGCCGCGCCGTCTCGCACCAGCATCCACTCGGTGGCCTCCAGCACCTTCTGGAACGAGGCGTCGTAGCGGTACTCCCGGCGCAGCCGGTACGGCGCGCCCGCCTCGTCCTTCAGGTGGCGCTCCTGGGCGCTCAGGAGCACCCCGTCGGCCTCCCACACCCGCGTCGTCCGGTGGGCGTCGGCCTCCGCGGGGGCGCCCTCGGGGTCCAGCTCCTCCGCGGCGTTGCCGTGGGCGTCCGGGCGGCGGCGCACCTGGGAGAACACCGACCCGGCGTCCTCGCGCACGTCCATCCGGCTCAAGAAGCCGCGATCCAGCTGCCCGCTGGGCAGCCCCTCGAACGCCTCACCGTCGTAATAATACCAGGACTCCGCTTGATAGGCGTTGGACGCATCTGTATAGCGCCGCATGTGCATCGGGCGCTCCAGGATCCACCGCCCCCCCGCCGCAGGCGGCACATACTCTGTCTCCACGAACGACTCATCCCCCGCGCACGCCGCGCCGCACGCCACACCGCCCCGCGCCACGACCCCCAGGTTCGCCATCACGGTCACGTTGCCGTAGCCATCAAAGGTCTTCTCCTCCCGGAGCGTCACCGACGCCGCGGCCTCGCCGCCCTCGATCACCTCGCGGTCCTCCCGCAGCGGGCAGACGAAGCGCACCACCGGACGACCGAGCCCCTCCAGCTCGGCAGGCGAGGGCACCCCCGCCAGCGCGCACTCGCCGTAGGTCGTCTCCAGCGCCTCCAACACGCGCCCCCCGCTCTCCACCACCTCCCGCAGCAGCAGCCCGTTGCGGTAGTCGTCCACGAGGCCGTTGTCGAAGGTCAGCCGACGCACCCCCTCCTCTTGCGAGGCGTCGCCCACCAGGCGCGCCACCACATCGGTAAACCCCCGAAACTGCTTCTCTTCTCCGTCGTAGTAGCCGTTGCGGTAGGTGTACTCGGTCACCTCGTGGACCCCGCTCCCGTCGTCGGCGCCTGTGAGCGTCACATAGAGATCGATCCGGTCCACCACCGCCGTCGCGTTCGGCAGCGCCACCTCCCAGCCCGTCCCCGCCGCCGCAGCCCGGGCCGCGTGCTCGACGCTGGTGCCGTAGGTGATCTCCTGCACCATCCCCAGCCCGTTCTCGATCTTCGTCAGGAGGTTCGGGCGCGTCGGAAAAAGCTCCAGGTAGCGCGCGCCGCCGCTGGGGGTGAACCACACCACGTCCTCGGACCCGTTGCCGTTCATGTCGGCGTAGAGCACCAGGACCCCGTCGGCGCGCTCCGGCACCTCCCCCTCCACATCGGCGCTCGTCAGCGTCACAAAGGGCGCGAACGCCGCCGCGTTGCGGTTCAGCGCATACTTCACCGTGGTCCCCACAACCACGACCACATCCGAGAGCCCGTCGCCGTTCAGATCCTCCAGATCCACCAGCGGGCGCTCCGACGCCGAGAGCGCGAGCCCCGGGATCGTCTGCCACGCCCCCCACCGCCCCCGCCCCAGGTTCACCCGGAACCTCACCCCACCGTCCGAGAGCACCTCCACCGGATCGTTGAGCCCGTCCCCGTTCATGTCGCTCAGCTGGAGGTTCGACGTCTCAAACCCCGCCCCGATGGGCTCCACCGTGGCCGCCTCGAAGACCCCGCCCCGGTTGAAGTAGAGCCGCGTCTCCCCCGAGGTGCTCTGGATCACGTCGATCCGCTTATCATTGTCCGCGTCGATGAAGCGCAGCTGCTCGAACGCCGTCCCGGTGAACGACGGCAGCGCCCCCACCTCCACGCTCCCGCTGCTCCCCCAGTCCGCGCGCCGCGGATCGTTGAGCAGCTGGCTCCCCGTCACCGTGTCGATCAGGTCCGAGTAGCCATCCCCATTGAGATCAAGCACCTGCACGTTCTGATCGGTGAGCTGGAACGCGCTCCCCGTGGCCTCCTGGCTCTCCAGCGCCGCGCTGAAGGTGTGCTCCCAGCCCCCCGCCCCGTCCGGGGTCAGCGTGTTGATGAGGAAGCGGTGCGGCCCCACCCCGCTGGTGTCCAGCACGTCCGGCAGGCTGTCCCCGTTGATGTCGATCAGCGTCGCGTTCCCCGACGCCAGGCTCACCGCCCCCTCAAGCGTCCCCATGTCCACCATCACAGGGCGCGCGCAGCCCGCCCCGTCGCACGTCCCGCCGAGGGCCTGCGAGTAGCCGAAGCTCCACACCCCCGGAGAGAGCTCCCCCTCCGCCGCGCCGCCCAGCCCATAGGTCCGCACCGACGCCAGGCGGCTCGCCCCGCCGCTGGCCGCTGGCGTCTCGTAGGTCAGCCCGTACTCCCGCACCAGCGCCCCATCCTGAAGCACCTGCACGCTCGCCAGCCGATACCCCAGGACCTCCTCAAAGCCCGCACCGCACTCCGAGATCGCGTCCGGGCGCCCCTCGTACCCGAACACCACCTCCGACCGCGCCTGCCCCCCCACAAACGTGTACGCGATGGACGTCACCAGCGGCACGTTCCCATCGAAGCGATCGTAGCTGTACCGCACCCGGTGCCCCCACGGGTCGGTCACCTCCACCAGATGATACCGGTACGTCCCCTCCTCCCCCGAGGTCCGCGCATCCGGCACCACCTGACCCTGCGCGTCCGCGCCGAAGTACCCCACCCGGCCGTCCGGGTACTCCACCCGGAACCACCCCTCCGCCCCCGCGTCCTCCCAGATCACCCGGCTGAACCCCCGCTCATAGCGCTCCCGGTACACCCGCGCCCCGCCCTCGGCGCCCACCTCCACCAGCTCCTCCCCTCCCCCCAGCGCCAGCCGATCCGAGGCCGTGTACGACGGCACGCCCCGCGCCGTCCACCGCTCCACCGACGGCATCGCCAGCGACCACCCCATCCCCACGATCCCGCTCCCCCCGCCGCTGCTGTAGCCCAGCTGGAGCTGCGGGGTCAGCGCTCCCTGCCCCCGCAGCACCTCGATGGGCACCCCCCACCGCATCAGCCCCATGTTCGGGTCCACGTCCGCGTTCTCCCCCACCCCCTCCAGGCTCCCCGGGCCTTCGGGCAGGCTCACCCGGTCGTCGTCCACCCCTGTCTGGGCCGCAGCAGGCGCCGCAGCGAGGAGCAAGAAGAGCAACGAAACCACAGCAGACGACCTCAACACGACCCACCTCTCTCTATGTGGGGGTCCGGGGGAGCTTCCCCCGGCCGCCGGAGGCGACCCATCCCTCTCCCACGACAGCATCCAGCGGGATGCGTGGCCTGGGCGAGGGTCTCGAGCCTCCGGCGGCCAGGGGGAAGCTCCCCCTGGACCCCATTCATGGGCTGATCCGGATGCCCAGCTCTCCTCCCGCCCCGCCGTTGTCCGAGGGCAGGGAGCTGGGGCCTGTGTCCGCGCTCTCCGTCAGGACCGTCGGGTTGGCGTTGCCAAGATCGACCAGCTCGGGGGTCGCATCCCCCGTCTGCTTGATCTCCACCAGCTCAAAGTCCGGCTCGCTCGCGCCGTCACCTCCCGACCCCTGCGCATTGTCCGCCTGCTGCGCAGCCTCCTGCCCTGCTTGCGACTCCTCTTCGAGATACAACACCACGCCTACAGACGCCCCGATGCCAAGCGCACCGACGCTGAGCACAGCGTTTAAGATCTTACCGCCTGTCTTGCCCCGATTGCCTACAAGATCTGTATTTACAAAAGTCGCCCCTCCACCCGTCGATGCAATACTATCAAGAGCCCTTATTACTTTTGGCTTTTTCTTCTTGACCTTCTTTGTTTTTGCCGCCTTCTCCCCCGCCAGCCCCAGCGGGTCATACACGCTGACGGGGTTGTTGCCGACGTAGCTGTAGGCCCCGATCGCCTCCGCCAGCCGCTCCAGCGAAGCCCCGCCCAGCAGCCCGAAGGCCGGGTCCGCGCTGAGCCAGCGCCCCTGCGCTGGATCGAAGTAGCGGAAGGCGAAGCGGACCAGCCCCGTCGCCTCGTCCTGCTCCTGACCCGTGAACCCGTGCGCGTCCACATAGCCCTGCTCGGCGCGCACCTGGCCGAAGGGATGGAACGCCCGGCGACCACGCACCGCGCCGCCCTCATCCGTCGCCGCCGTCAGCGAGCCCAGGTGGTCGCCGTGGAGCCAGATCGTCTCGCCCTCCTCCTCCGCCAGCAGCCGCGCCACCGCCGCGCTCAGGATCAGCTCCGGAGGCATCCCCGACGCCGCGCCCTGCTTGGCGGCGAAGGCGTCCGCCGCCGTGATCCGGTCGTCGGGCGCCCCCGCAGGTGCCAGATCCGGGTAGATCAGCGGCGCCAGCGCGGCGCTCTGGCGCCGGGCGATCCGCCGACCGCCGAAGCGCACATAGGTCGTCGCCACCCCGTCGCGCACCTCGAAGTCCTCCGAGGCGTAGATCACCAGGCTGTCCCCGTCGCGCTTGAACACCCGGGTCTGATCCGCACCATAGACCGCGCTGAAGGGCGCCTCCCCCCCCGACACCTCCGTCAGACGGCCCATATAATCCCAGCTCAGCGCACCCGCGCCGCGCTGGGTCGTGTAGCCCGCGTCGTCGTAGCTCAGCGCCAGCTCCCCCGCCTGGGTCGAGGCCATCGGCTGGCTCGACCCATAGGTGTAGTCGCCCACATGCGCCGCGCTCTCGGGGCCGAGGCTGGAGGTCATCGCCTCCACCTGATCCAGCAGCCCATAGCGCACCTCCAGCGTCTCCGCCTGGTCGGTGCCCTTGGAGAGCGCCACCGACCGCGGGCGATACCAGGCGTCGTCCAGCACCTCCACGCTCAGCGAGGGCATCCCCGCCACCGCAGGGCCGCCGTCGGTGATCCCTGTGATGTTCCCCGCCCGGTTGTAGGCGTAGGTCCGGGACTCCACCACGCCCCCCGCGCCGTCCAGCACCTCCCGCTGCGCCACGCGGAGGACCGCGTCATAGGCCCAGGTCTGCCGCGCCCCGTTGGCGAAGTCCAGCGCCCCGATGGCGCCGCGCTCCTCATACGACGCCGCGTCGATGAAGCCCGGCACCGCCGAGACGCGCCCCAGATCATCATACTCGACCGGCACCTCGGTGCCGTCCGGGTGGACCTGCAGGATGGTCCGGTTGCGGTTGTCCAGCGTCGTCGTCGTGCGGAGCACCACCCCACCCAGCTCTCGCTCCATCAAGACGCGAACACCGCGCACATTATAGCCCATCCGATCCACACCTTCACCAGCCAGCGGCGCCCCCGCGCCCAGCGGGTAGCGCGCCGAGGCCAGCCGACCCGGCGTGTTCGTGCACACCTCCGCGCCGCAGGCGGCGTCCACGTCGTAGCGCCAGGTCACGCGGCTCGCCTCCGGCGCGCTCGCGTCGAAGCGCGCGACGAGGCGGTTGACCCCGTCATACACATAGCCCGTGGTCACCCCCCGCGCGTCCTCCCGCTCGATGACGTTGCCCACCGCGTCATAGCGCAGCTGTGTCCGCCCCGTGTTGGGCGCCTCCGACGAGAGCACGCGGCCCAGCCGGTCGTAGCTCTGGCGGTGCACATGCCCCTCCGGGTCGGTGAGCGAGGCCAGGTTCCCCAGGTTGTCGTAGCCATAGCGCGAGGCCGCGATCACCAGCTCCCCCCCCTCCCGCAGCGTCCGCTCCGTCATCACCGGACGCCCCAGCCCGTCAAAGCGCGTCACCGTCGGCGTCTCGAAGTGAGGGCTCGCCGGGTCCACATCCTCAGGGTCCAGCTCGATCGTCGCCAGCGGCGCATACTCGGTGATCGCCACCGACGCCGTCCCGTAGATCGCCGCGTCCGGCGCCTCCACCGCGCGCACCCGCCCCTGCGCGTCATAGCGAGTCCGCGTCGAGGCCACCCCCGCAGGCGGCGCCGACGCGCAGCCCGCCTCGGCGGAGGTGTAGGGCTGGAAGCTCTCCACCTCGTTGCCCCGGTTGTTGAAGACCGAGAAACCATACGCCTGGAAGCGCCCCGGACCCACCTGCGCCCGATCCTGCACCTTGCGCCCCTTCCCGTCGAAGCAGCGCTGGAACACCTCATCCTGCGCCCCCCCCGAGCGGCTCCGGCTCCGGATCGTGATCTGGCTCACCGGGTCGCCCAGCGCGTAGGTGTACTCCTGGGTCGGCGTCGCCCGCTCATCCCCCGGCTCGATCACCGTCGTCAGCCGCCCGAACCCATCATAGCCATACCGGCGGCTGTTCCGCGGGCTCACCACCTCGCCGCCGCGCACCAGCATGTAGTCCGTCGCCTCCAGGATCTTCTGGAAGCGCACATCGTAGCTGTAGGCCCGGCGCAGCTGGTAGGGCGCCCCCTCCGCGTCCTCCAGGTACACGTCGCTCTCCACCAGAAAGAGCCCGCTCTCATCCCACGCCGAGGTCCGCCGATGCGCGTTCGGCGCCGCCGGATCGCCGTTGGCGTCGAAGCTGTCCACCACGTTGCCGTCGGCGTCCAACCTCACCCGCCGCGTCTCCACCCACGCCCCCTCCGCCACGCTCTCCCGCACCCGCGTCAAGAAGCCCCGGGTCAGCTGACCTTCGGGCAGCCCCACAAACGCCTCCCCGTCGTAGTGGTAGCGCACGTCCGAGCGCAGCGCCCCCGCCGGGTCCGTGTAGCGCTGCACCCGCAGCGGCGCGTTGATCAGCCACCGGCCGCCCGTCCCCGAGCGCGGCACATAGCTCGTCTCCACATACGACTCATCCCCAAGGCACGCCGCACCGCACGCCACACCCCCACGCGCCACCACCCCATGATCCGCGCTCATCGTCACGTTGCCGTAGCCATCGTAGGTCGTCTCCGTGCGCAGCGTCACCCACTCCGACGCCACCGCACCCTCCTTCACCACCACCTCCTGCCCCTGCGGACAGACATAGCGCACCGGCGGCGTCACCCCCGCAGGCACCTCCGCCACCGCGCACTCCCCATAGCGGCTCGTCGTCTCGCTCAGCACGCGGCCATCGCTCTCCACGATCTGACCCAGGAGGAGGCCGCTGCGGTAGTCGTCCGCCACGCCGTTATCAAAGACGAGCCGCGTCACCCCCTCCTCCTGCGAGGCGTCCCCCACCAGCGTGCTCACCACATCGCTAAAGCCCCGAAACTGCTTCTCTTCCCCGTCATAATATCCATTTTTGTAATCATAACGCGTGATCTCATGCACGCCGCTGCCGTCCCCCGCACCCGTGAGCGTCACATAGAGATCCACCTGATCCACCACCGCCGTCGCGCTCGGCAGCGTCACCGCCCAGGGCTCACCCGACGCCTCCGCCCGCGCCGCGTGCTCGACGCTGGTGCCGTAGGTGATCTCCTGCACCATCCCGATCCCGTTCTCGATCTTCGTCAGGAGGTTCGGGCGCACCGGGAAAAGCTCCAGATAGCGCACGCCGCCGCTGGTCGTGAACCACACCACGTCCTCGGACCCGTTGCCGTTCATGTCGGCGTAGAGCACCGTCACGTTGTCCTCGCGCGCCGGGATGCCCCCCTCGATGTCGGCGCTGGTCAGCGTCACGAAGGCGTCAAAGCGGTTGGCGTTGCGGTTCAGCGCGTACTTCAGCGTCGTCCCCACCACCACCACGATGTCGTCCAGCCCGTCCCCGTTCAGATCCTCCAGCTCCACGAAGTCCTGCTCCGCCGGCGGCACGTTCACCCCGGGCACCGTCTGGAACGCACCCCACCGCCCCCGCCCCAGGTTCAGCCGGAAGCGCACCCCGCCCCCCTCCAGCACCTCCACCGGATCGCTGAGCCCGTCCCCGTTCATGTCCGCCAGCTGGAGGTTCGACGTCGCGAACCCCAGCCCGATCGGGTCCACCAGCTCCGCCTCGAACGACGCCCCCGTGTTCCGGAACACCCGCGTCTCCGACGAGCTGGACTGGAGCACGTCGATCCGCTTGTCCCCGTCGTAGTCCATGAAGCGCAGCTGCTCAAACGCCTCCCCCGTGAAGAGCGGCAGCGCCGACACCCCCACGTCCTCCCCCGTCGACCAGTCCACCACCCCCGGCCCGTTCAGCAGCGCGCTCCCCGTCGCCGTGTTGATCAGATCCGAGTACCCATCCCCGTTGATGTCCAGCGTCTGCACGCTCTGACCGCTGAGCTGGAACGTGCTCCCTGTCGCCACCTGGCTCTCCACCGGCGCCGAGAACCCGTGCGTGAACCCCTCACCCGCCGGGGTCAGCGTGTTGATGAGGAAGCGGTGCGGCCCCACCCCGCTGGTGTCCAGCACGTCCGGCAGGCTGTCCCCGTTGATGTCGATCAGCGTCGCGTTCCCCGACGCCAGGTTCACCCCGCCGCTCAACGTCCCCATGTCCACCAGATAGGGCCGACCGCACGCCGTGTCCCCCTCGGCGCACGTCACCCCCAGCCCGCGGGAGTACTCAAAGCGGAAGGAGATCGGGTAGAGCTCACCGCCCGCCTGCCCACCCACCCCGTAGCTCCGCGACGCGCGCAGGCGGCTCACCCCGCCCGAGCTGGCGCTGTCCTCGTAGTCCAGCACCACCTCCCGGATCACCTCCGCGCCCGAGCGAACCCGGATCGAGCCCAGCCGATAGCGCAGCACCTCCTCAAAGCCCGCACCGCAATCCGAGAGCAGGTCGGGGCGCTCCTCATAGCTCAGCTCCGCGCTGTAGCGCGCCACCCCGCCCACAAACACCCACTCCACCCCCGTCAGGAGCGCGCGGCTCCCCTCAAAGCGGTCGTAGCTGTAGCGCGCGCTGTGCCCCGCCGTGTCCACCAGCTCCACCAGATGGTAGCGGAACACGCCGCCGTCGGGGTGGGTCGTGCGCGCCTCAGGGACGAGCTGACCCTGGGCGTCGGCGCCATAGTACCCCACCCGCCCGTACGGATACTCCGCCCGCCAGTTCCCGCCCGCCCCCGCGCCCGCCTCCACCCAGACGTAGCGCACGAACCCCCCCTCATAGCGCGCCCGGTACACCCGCTCGCCGGCCTGGGTCTCCACCGCCACCAGCTCCTCCGCGCCGTCGGCCGCGAAGCGGTCGGCCACCGTGTAGCCTGGCACGCCGCGGGTGGTCATCCGCTCGATCGTCGGCTGCTCCATCGACCAGCCGATCCCCACCACCCCCGCGCCGCCGCCCGACGAGTAGGTCAACCCCAGGCTCGGCTCCAGCCCCGAGAACCCCGCAGGCACCAACACCGGGATCTCCCACCGCATCGTCCCCATGTTCGGGTCGATCTCGACGTTGTCGCCCACACCCTCCAGGCTCCCCGGCCCGTCCGGCAGGCTCACCCGGTCATCGTCCACACCTGTCTGCGCCTGCGCTACGCCTGCGCCGAGAAGGATCAAACCGCAGAGGGTCAAGGGGAGAGCGAACCTGAACATAGAATCTCCGTTCAGTCAAAAGCCGAAAAGCCATCCTCGGTTCAAGCATAGGCGAGCGCGACACGAGGCGAAACCCTACTGATCTGTAACCCGCCCCTTCAGCCGCGCGGCGCTAAGCGCCGCGCCGCCGGCGCGTGGGCGCACGACGCGCCCAGATCCAGCCAGAGCGCCATCAGCTCCGGCCTGCTGCTCACACGAAAGAGACGGTAGACCGAGACAACATACTGGTGCGCCGTCGCCAACGACACCTCCATCGCCTGCGCGATCTCCTTCTCCGAGCGCCCCGTCAAGAGATGCAGCAGCGTCTGGCGCTGACGCGGCGCCATCGGGCGCTCTCCGTGCAGAAGCCCCAGGCTCAGCACATAGCGCTCGCACAGCACGTCCAGCCCCCCCAGCGCCGCCAGCGCCAACGCCTGCTCCGACGCGCCAAAGGGCGCCTCACCGACCTCCCGGCTGAAGATGAAGCACACCTCCTGATCCGCGAAGGTCGCGTGGGTCACGATCAGCCGATCCACCACCCCCACCGCCTCCATCAGCTGCGCCGTGCGCGAACCCACAAAGACCTCCGGAGGCAGCTGGCTGCACGCCGCGACCCGGTGCTCACCCGCCTGGCGCTGCATGAACTGCGTCACCGTGTCCAGCACATAGGCGTCCTGGAGGTAGGTGCAGCGGCCGATCCGATCCTCCGCCACCTCCTCCTCCAGCTCCACCACCGAGTGCTGCAAGATCACCGCGCGCCAACCATCCAGCGGATCACCCTGCGGCGCCGAGATCCGCGCCCCCACCATCACCAGGCTCCGCGACGTCCCCAGCATCCCCCCAAGCCGAGACATCATCCGATCGATGGCGCCATCAACATCCGACACAGGCCACCGCTCCGCCTCCTGCCACAAAGAGACAAGCTGGCCCAGCGTATCCGAGCTGATCGACGCTCCCATGACGCTCCCCGAGCTGTGACGCTGCGCGTGGCGCAACACATGATGCCCGGCCCCAACCTAAACCATCTCGCGCCAAAGCGCGACCCTCACAAAAGACAAAAGGGGGTCCGGGGGGGGGGGGGGGGCCGGCCCCCCCCCGCCCCCCCCCCCCCCGAACCAGAGGAGAGAACACT
>CAUJGC010000220.1 GCA_963169075.1 Myxococcota bacterium | reverse complement strand
TCGATCATGCAGGCGGCGAGGACTGCTGTGGACGTCTGGGCCACAGCTCAGCGGGTGGGCTGACCGCTTTGTGCCGTAATGTCCCTTGTTGTAAGGCAGGCCTGTGCGGCGTGTCCCTTGTTGCAAGGCACCTTCGGTATTTTTCCAGGCCGTTGCTGTCGGGCTCCGCCGGTTTGCAAGGGCGTTGCGAGGCGTTGCAAGGGCGTTGCGAGGCGTTGCGAGGCCGTTGAAGGCGCCGTCCTATTCCCTTCGCCCCCCCGTCGCCCTCGCGCCGACTCGTCACCGACCTGCTTCCGACCCTCCTCCGACCCACCACCGACCTGCTTCCGACTTTCACCGACTCGTCACCGACCTCCCACCGACTTCCATCCGACCCGAGGGATGCGGCCTTGGCAGATTTCTACCGACTTGTCACCGACCTGCTTCCGACATCCACCGACCTGCTTCCGACATCCACCGACCTTCCACCGACCTTCCACCGACCTTCCACCGACCTGCTTCCGACTTGGCGACAAACGGGGACAAGCGAGGACGAGAGGGGCCGCGCTTCCCCCCATCGCTCCCCCAAGCAGGAAGGGCCTGGCTTGGTGCCAGGCCCTTCCTTGGGGTGCTTCAGGTCCCACATCGGGGTCCCACATCTCAGCTCCTCCACGGGCTACCGGCTGCCTCCAGGGGATGCATACAGCAGCAGAGCTGAAGTGATGGAGCCCGCTGCAGCGGGGCTTGAAGCTGTTATGTCAAGGTTTATGCTTGCAGTTTATTGTGATATGTGTCGGACTTTTAATTCGTCGGTCGATGGTTCGAATCCATCATGACTCACTCCCTCCCTGACGGGCTCCGCTCGCGCGAACCCTCAGCCTGAAGCGCTCAACCCCCACAGTCAGCTCCCACACGGGCTGCTGTCCGGGGGTTTTGTGTGTTGTGGCTTCGACTTGGTAAATCAAGCTCAAAGCATGAGGTGTTGTTCACGTCTTGAGCCTGAGCAGACGAGGAGCACAGGGAGCCGTCGCTAGAACGACCACCCCATCCCGACCTGTACGAGGGGGCTCAGCGCAGGCTCGGTGCCGCTGATCACCACGCCGCGCCCCTCCGCGCCCTGCTGGTCTTCGATGTCGCCGGTGAGGGGGAGGAAGTATTGGGCGCCGCCCTGGGCCTCGAAGGTGAAGCCGCCGTCGGCGGCGATCTTGTAGCCGAGGAAGGCGCCGAGGCGGAGGCCCTGGTTGGCGCCGGAGAGCCCGCCGCCGCCGAAGCTGCTGTGGGTGTAGGTCGTCTGGCCGCCTGCCTGGAGGCCGTGCTCGAAGGAGCCCAGGAGGTAGTAGCGCGCGGAGGCGCCGACCTCGACGACGGGGGTGCCTGTCAGGTCGATCTGATCGTAGTCCTGGCGCTCCACCAGCGCGAAGCCGGCGCCGAGGAGCCCCGCGACGCTGAGGCGCTCGTCCAGGAGGCGCTCGTGGGTCACCCAGAGCCCCAAGGCGAGGCTGTGGAGATCCCCCATGTCGTCGGGGCCGTTCAGCCCGCCGACCAGCGGGGTCGCCAGGATCGACGCGTGGGAGAGGGAGAGCGTCGTGGAGTCGGTGTAGGGGTCGCCCGGCACCCGGACGTGGGCCGCCGCGGTCGCAGGGACGAGGAGCGCGCCGAACAGAGCGAGGAGGAGGAGCGGCTTCTTCATGGTCTTCTCGGAGCTTGAGGTGTACGCATCCCTGCGGCCGGCCTGCGTCTGGAAGCGTAGCGGAGCTGCGAGAAGATCACAAAGAAAAGTGAGCAGGGGCGCGGGGCCCCTGCGCGGCGTCCTGCGGTCAGAACGACCAGCCGACGTTGAGGTTGACGAGGGGCAGGATGGCGTTCTCGCTGGCGGAGGCGGATTCTCCGCTCGCGTCATCTTCAGCGGAGGCTGTGGCGATGAGGTACTGGACGCCAGCCTGGAGCTCGAAGGTGAAGCCGATGTTGGCGGCGATCTTGTAGCCGAGGAAGGCGCCGAGGTTGACGCCCTGCCCGACGCCCGAGATGCCGGTGTCTCCGACGTCGTCTGCGCCTACATAGGTGTAGCCCAGCTCGCCGCCGAGCTGCATCCCGTGGATGAAGGAGCCGAGGAGGTAGTAGCGGGGCGAGACGCCGCCGCCGAAGGTGGTGAAGGCGGTCTCGCTGGTCTCGCCGTTGAGCGTGCTCTCCACCGTGATCTGGCCGACCTGGAGGGAGGCCGCGACGCCGAGCTTGTCGAGGAGGCGCCGCTCGGCGTTCACCTTCACGACGGGGTTGAGCAGGAGGAAGGGCGAGAGGGTGACGGAGTGCTGATGCTGGACATCGGGCTCCTCCGCGCTCGCAGGGGCCGCGATGCAGAGCGCTGCGAAGGTGAGGAGCGCGGTGAGGTGTCGAGGAGATGTCGTCATTATCTTTGTTTCCTTGGCTTCAGGTTCAACCTGCGGCGTTATGTATGTAGAGAGATCTCCAGGGCGTGTCAAGCGCGCCGCGCGGCCTCTTGCCAGGTGGGGCGTGCTTGCATTAAGACGTCGTGCTGTCTGGTCTGGCTCGGCTCGATTGAGGAGCGTCTATGGGTCTCAGGGTCTTGGGAAGGTTTCAGCCCTGGCGCGCCGCGCTGGGTGTGGCGGCGGTGTGCGCGGTGTCGCTCTGGGGTGCTTCGGCGTCGGCGCAGCTCTGGCCGGAGCTGGGCGAGGAGGTGGCGGCGGTGGGCGGCGGTGAGCAGGACGCGGCGCTGATCATCGCGATCGGGGACTACGCCACCGTCGAGGACATCCCGGGGGCGGGGCAGAACGCGCGGGACTGGTATGCGTGGATGACGCGGGGCCGCGGGGTGCCGACGGAGCGGGTGCGGCTGCTCCAGGACAACTACGGGACGCTGGAGAAGATGCGCCGGGGCGTGGAGGAGGCGGCGGCGGCGGTGGAGCCGGGCGGGACGCTGTGGATCCTCTTCATCGGGCACGGGGCGCCGGCGTCGGACGGCAAGGACGGGGTGCTGGTGGGCTTTGACGCGCAGCAGGACCCGGAGAGCCTCTACGCGCGCTCGCTGCCGCAGCGGGAGCTCTTGAGCCTGGCGGCGTCGGGGCGGCAGGCGAAGACGGTGCTGGTGGTGGACGCGTGCTTCAGCGGGAAGGGGGGCTCGGGGGAGGCGCTGGCGAAGGGGCTCCAGCCGCTGATCCCGGTGAAGGAGACGCCCGGCGCGTCGGGGCGGACGGTGGTCCTGAGCGCGGGGACGGGGGAGCAGTTCGCGGGGCCGCTGCCGGGGGCGGAGCGTCCGGCGTTCTCGTATCTGGTGCTGGGGGCGCTGCGTGGCTGGGCGGACGCGGACGGTGATCAGCAGATCACCGGGGCCGAGGTGCAGCGGTATACGGTGGACGCGCTGCGGACCCTCCTGGTGGGGCGGGCGCAGACGCCGGAGGTGCGCGGCGAGGAGAGCGTGGCGCTGGCGTCGTCGGGGGGGGAGGCGGGTCCGACGCTGGCTGACATCGCGATCCACCTCTCGCGTCAGCAGGACGGTGGCGGCGGCGGCGGGGCTTCGACGTCGCGGGGGCCGCGTCGGCCGGGGTTCTTCAGCGGGGCGCGCTCGCTGCATCTGCTGGCGGGGCTTGGGCTGGGCTATGGGACGCCGGACAAGCTGGTCTATGAGCGGGTGCAGGTGGGGAACAGCAGCGATTTGCAGGAGGTGGACCCGGGGGCGGTGTTCCGCGGGGAGCTCATGCTGAGCGTGCTTGGGGTGCATGGGTGGGTGGAGTGGTCGCTCTTCGGGGGCTACGCCTTCGCGAGCGATCCCAACATCGACAAGGAGCTGGAGGGGGCGCAGGAGAGCGCGTCGGGGTTCTTCGGCGGGGCGAGCGCGGGGCTGCCGATCTTCTCGTGGCCGTCGCCGCAGGTTTTTCCGGACTCGTGGCTGACCTTGAGCGCGGGGGCGCGGGCGGAGGTCTTTGATGAGGCCGGTGTCGGCCTCTACGTCGCGGACACGGCGTATCTGGGCTGCCTCTGGGTGGCGCGGGCGGAGGTGCTCTACCGCCTCACCCACGGGGATTACGAGTCGCCGTGGCAGGTGCTCCTGATGGCGGGCATCCAGACGGGGCGTGATGAGGTGTGTCAGTAGCGGGGGTTCCAGGGGGCGCGCCCCCTGGCCGCCGGGGGGCACCCCCAAAAAAAAAAACCAAAAATAAATAATTATTGTGGGGGTTTTTTATTTGGGGTGGGGCC
>CAUJGC010000219.1 GCA_963169075.1 Myxococcota bacterium | reverse complement strand
GTGCTGCACTACGCGGCGGAGCTGCGGCTGCCCGACCTGACGGCGGAGGTCCGGGCGGGTCGGATCGGCGGGGTGCTGGTGAAGCTGGGGCTGGAGGAGCACCGGCGCAAGCGGGTGTCGCAGCTCTCGGGGGGTCAGCGCAAGCGGGTGAGCGTGGCGGTGGAGCTGCTGGCGCGTCCGGCGCTGCTCTTTGCGGACGAGCCGACCAGCGGGCTGGACCCGGCGCTGGAGCACGATCTGATGGCGCTCTTGAAGCAGATGACAGGCGAGGGTCGGCTGGTGGTGGTGACGACGCACATCATGTCGTCGCTGCGCTTCCTGGATCAGGTGGCGGTGCTGCATGGGGGGATGCTGGCGTACTTCGGGCCGCCGGGGGAGGTGAAGCGCTACTTCGGGGTGGAGGACTACGCGGATCTCTACCGGGAGCTGGGGCGCGGGGCGGCGGAGTCGTGGCGGGATCGGTATCGCCAGAGCAGCCTGTACCGGGAGCACCTGCGGCTGCGGCTGGGAGGTGAGGGATGAAGTGGAGTCAGTCGGGGGTGTTGGCGGATCGCTACCTGGAGACGATCCTGGCGGACTGGCGCGGGACGCTGCTCCTGCTGGTGCAGGCGCCGCTGCTGGCGGTGATGGCGGCGCTGGTGTGGGGGAACCTGGGGAGCGCGACGGAGAGCCTCTACTTTGTGATCGTGCTCTCGGGGATCTGGCTGGGGTGCATGGACGCGTGCCGGGAGATCGTGAAGGAGCGGGCGCTCTTCTTGCGGGAGCGGATGGTGAACCTGGAGGTGCTGCCCTACCTGCTCTCGAAGGTGCGGGTGCTGGTGCTCTTGAACGTGGTGCAGGTGGCCTTGTATGTGGGGATCGTGGCGTGGTCGCTGGACGTGCGGGTGGGGGTGGTGGGGTGCTTCGGGGTGATGCTCCTGAGCACGGTGGTGGGGACGTGCCTGGGGCTCTTGATCTCGGCGGGGGTGCGGCGGAGCGACTACGCGGTGGGGCTGGTGCCGCTGGTGATCCTGCCGCAGCTCCTCTTCTCGCGCTTCGCGATTCAGGAGGACGACTTCGCGGGGCTCTCGCGGGTGATCTACGCGCTGATGCCGTCGCGGTGGGGCTATGACGCGCTGGTGGAGCTGGCCCGCACCGAGCCGGACTATGTGCGGGTGGGGTTGGACCTGGCGCCGCTGCCGCTCTTCGGGGCGGTCTTTCTGCTCTTGGCGTGGCCGCTCTTGAAGATGCAGCGTTATTGAGGTCATCCAGACGCGCCGTATCCATCCTGTTGACGCCCCGTTGAGTATCAAGATGCATGTCATGGAATGTCAAGAGCGCGTCAAATCCGCTGGGGAGGCTGAACTCTGCTGGCGTGTTTGATAGGGTCGTCGTGTCTTGCGCGCGCTCACGCCACCTCGAAGGAGAGTGGTCGTCTGTCATGAGCGTGAACCTCACCTGAAGAGCGAGCAGCCCGGATCATGCCGGCGGAGTTTGACGGCAGCCAGCCTGCCGACTTGCTCCTGCAGACCCTGGCGGGGCTGCGCGGCGAGATCGTCGGGCTCTGATCAGCGCGCGGCTGCGAGGAGGTGACCCAGGTGCGCCCACATGGCGGGGTCGCCTCCTGCGCGGCGGAGGGTGGCGTGGAAGCCCTCCCACTCGCGCTGGTACATGGCCAGGAGGCGCGGGCTGGAGCGGCGCGAGGCCTCGACGTTGGCGATGCGATCCGCCAGCTTGAGGGTGACGGCGTCGGGGTGGGCGCAGATCTTGGCCCAGGAGGCCAGGAGGCTGTCCTGTCGGCTGCCGGGCGCCTTGGTGACGGCGTCCACCAGGGCGGTGATCTCGGGTCCGACGACGCGCTCCAGCTCGGCGTAGGTCGTGGGGGTGTCCTCCAGCACGTCGTGCAGCCAGGCGGCGGCGACGAGGCGGTGGGAGAGAAGGAGGGGGTCGAGGGGGTCGGCGGCGGCGTAGCCGAAGCGCTGGAGGACCTCGACGACGTGCTCCAGGTGGACCCGGTAGGGGTGGTCGCCGTAGCGTTGGTCCCCGTGGGCGCGGAGGGCGAATTCTTGAATTTCGGATATATTCATATCAAATTCTAATGATAATCTTTCTCTTTCAAGGTCGAGTCGAGGTTCATGAACCAGCGCGGAGGATCGGCGGAGTTGCAGGCGTAGGTGTCCTCGGTGCGGGGGGCGGCGTCGGCGGCGAGCTGAGGCGGCGGCTTGGCGCGGGATTGCTTGTCAGCCTCGGGGTCGGGGGGGTGCATGAGGGCGCCGCCTTCGTCGATGCAGCGCCCCTGGGGGGCGCACTCACCGCCGAGGGGGCACTGGGGGTGGCGGAGGATCCAGTAGAGGATCAGCTCGCCTTCGCGGAGGTCCTGGTCTTTGTTGAGGAGCTTGTAGCGGGTGCGGACGAGGACCTTGGCGCGGCGCCCGGTGGAGTCCTTCTCCGCGCGGACCAGCTCGAAGTCTTTGATATCGACAAACTCGGGCTTGGCGAGGAAGAGGCGCTCCAGGGTGCGGCCGATGTCGAGGCGGTCCTGGTCGAGGGGGTGGCTGTAGAGCTTGGAGGAGCGGAAGTCCTTGAACTGGAGGTCTTCCATGAAGGCGCGGCTGAGGTCGCGGACGAGGCCCAGGTCCCCGACGTAGGCGCGGGCGAAGAAGGCGGCGGCTCCTCCTGCGATGAGGAGGAGCGCCGCGAGGGTGAGGAGGGTGGTCTTGCGCATGGCGGGGGTCCGCGTCGGGGTTCAGCGTCCCTGGAAGCTGGGGGGGCGCTTGGCGATGAAGGCCTGGACGCCCTCAGCGAAGTCCTGGGAGGCGAGGAGGCGGAGCTGACCTTCGGCCTCGCGCTGGAGGGCGTCGTCGAAGTCGCTGTAGGTGGCGTGGACGGCGCGCTTGGCCTCGGCAAAGGCGAGGGGGGGCCCCAAGGCGAGGGTGGCGGCGTAGGCCTGGACGCGCTCGGTGAAGGCGTCGGCGGGGAAGGTGAGGTTGAAGAGGCCAATGCGCTCGCCCTCCTGGGGGTCGATCATGCGGCCGGAGTAGATCATCTCGAGGGCGCGGCCGAGGCCGACGATGCGGGGGAGGAGCCAGGTGCTGCCGCCGTCGGGCATGAGGCCGATGCCGACGAAGCGCTGGCCGAGGCGGGCGCGGTCGGAGGCGAGGCGGAGGTCACAGGCGAGGGCGATGTCGGCGCCGAAGCCCGCGGCGGCGCCGTCGATGGCGGCGAGGGTGGGCTTGGGGGAGGCGCGGAGGGCGCGGACGAAGCGCTGGAAGGCGGCGAGCCCGGCGTCGGGGGGGATGTTGTTGAGGGTGGCGTACTTGATGTCGGCGCCGGAGCAGAAGGCGCCGCCCGCGCCCGTGACGACGATGACGCGGACGTCGGGGTCTCCGACGCCAGCGGTGAGGAGGTCGGTCATGCGGTCGGCGGCGGGGATGGTGAGTCCGTTGCGGGAGTCGGGTCGGTCGAGGGTGATCCAGAGGACGCCGTCTTGTTGGCGGGCGTGGACCTCGTGCTCGTGGCTCATGGTGGGGCTCCGGTGTGGTGGGTTCAGACGCGGTCGAGGCCGGCGCGCCAGCGGGCGAGGAGGGCCTGGCGCTCGGGCTCGGGGAGGCGGGGTTGGAAGGCGCGGTCTTCGCGCCAGGCGTCGCGGATGTCGTCGAGGTCGCTGAAGACGCCGACGGCGAGCCCAGCGAGGAGGGCGGCGCCGAAGGCGGTGGTGTCGAGGAAGCGGGGTCGGGAGATGGGGACCTGGAGGAGGTCGGCGTGGATCTGCATGAGGAGGTCGTTGGCGGCGGCGCCGCCGTCCACCTTGAGGGAGGCGAGGTCGCGGCCGAGGTCGCGGCGCATGGCGTCGAGGATGTCGAAGTTCTG
>CAUJGC010000218.1 GCA_963169075.1 Myxococcota bacterium | reverse complement strand
CCCATAAAAATTTTATTACTATTTTTTCTACACTCTGGTGTGTCGGCACCGCCGCGGGCGGCCAGGGGTCAGTGACCCCTGGACCCCCATCTACGGGGGGCGAAGGTCTGGAAGGTCGGCCAGGTGCCCCGGAGGGCCTCGCGGAGGAGCGCCGCGCTGTCGAGGTGCTCCAGCTCCCGCGGCGTGAAGGCGACGCCGAGCTGGGGCGGCGCGTCCACGCGGCGCGCCGAGCGCAGCGTGGTCGCCTGGAGGCGCGCCGGAGGGAAGTCCTGAGGGGCCACGTCCTCGCTGCTCTGGAGCAGGATCGGGAGCTGGGCGGCGTCGATGAGGAGGTGCTCCGCCGCGAGCTGGACCCGCGGGGAGGTGATCACCAGGGCCGCGCGCCGCACGCGCGGCTCGACCAGCGCGGTCTGGCGGAGGTGCACGGCGTCTGTAAAGCCAGGCAGGAGCGCCGCCTCCACGTCGTTGTCTACAAAGACGACATCCTCCAGGGTGAGCGCGCGGAGGATGCGCCGCCCGGTCCCGGTGGCCTCGATGAGCCCGCCGCGCTGGGTGGTGGCGTTGCGGAGCAGCGCCACGCGACGGAGCGTGGCCCGCGCGTCCGGTGCGCTCTGGAGCGCCGCGAGGTCGATGAGGGGATCAGGGCTGTCAGCGTCGAGGCGGATGTTCTCGCAGAAGAGGACCTCCTCCAGCGTCACCGTCTCCCCGACCCGCAGGGTGAGGGCGGGGCCCGCGCTGCGGACGCCCCGCAGGGTGAGGCGCCGCAAGGCGAGGCGGGCGCCCTCAAGGTGGACCGGGCCGCCGAGGGTGGCGCTGGGACGCTCCCCCTCGATGAGGAGCGTGAGCGGGCGCGGCGCAGGCTGCGCGGCGACGAGCGAGAGGCCCATGTCGCCCAGCGCGGCGTCGTCGCGGATGAGGACGCGGAGGGTGTGGATGGAGGCGTCGGCCTCGGCTCGGGTGAGGGCCTGCTGGAGCGGGAGGCCGAGATCCCCAGGGGCGGCGACGCGGAGGGTGAGGACGCCAGGGAGGTCAGGGGATGCCGCAGGCGCGGCGGAGCAGGCGGCCAGGAGGCCGCCGACGAGCGCGCCGAGGGCCGCGCGCCAGCGGGGCCTCACGCCAGCCCCGCGCTGGCGCGGAGCCCGTCGATATCGGGCGCCTCTCCCTGGAGGGCGCGCTCGCGGAGCCCCTCCGGGGCGGCAGGCGGCGCGCCCGCGCGCAGCGTCGAGGCGGTCGCCTCGACCTCGGCGTCGGTGAGGGGCGCCGCGGCGAGGAGGAGCGAACCCGCCGCCCGGGCCGGAGGCATGGCGTGCCGGGGGACGTCGGCGTTGGGGGTGAAGCCCAGCGGCGTCGCCGCCGCGATGGCCGCGCCGTCCAGCGTGACGTGGGGGATCGGGCTCTGGATGTGGAGGAAGGGACCGCGGAGGTGAGGCTCCAGGACGAGGGTGCGCTGCACCTCGACGCGCTGGGTGAACCACGGTTCAATCCCGACCGCGGCGCGGTTCTCCGCGAAGACGCAGCCGTCCAGCGTGAGCGTCTCCAGCGCGCCGCGCCCGCCGCGGGGCGCCTCCAGCAGCGCGGCAGGCCCCTCGGCCTGCCCGCCGACGAACCAGCACTCCTTGAAGACGGCGCGGGCCGAGGCGCTGCCGTACTCGACGCGGAGGCTGACCAGCGGATCGCCGCTCCGGGCGTCCAGGCGCCGGGCGTCCACCAGGGCGACCTGCTGGGCCAGGAGCTGCTGCCCGAAGGCGAGCTGGAGGACCGGCCCCTCCGAGGCAGGCTCCTGGAGGACCAGGTTGCGCAGCAGCACCCGCCCCGCCCGGAGCTTCAGGGTGGAGCGGCGCAGCGTCGCCACCCCGCCCTCCCCTTCCACGATCAGGATGATGGGGCTGACGCGGTTGAAGACGTCATCCAACGTGAGGTGCTGCGCCTCGAAGACGAGCGGGGCGAGCTTGACGCGCAGCGTACACGGCGCGCCGCGGCTCGCGTGCTGCTCCAGGAAGGCCTGGAGCGGGGCGCCGAGGTCCTCCTGGCGCTGGACGTGGAAGACCTCGGTGGGGAGCTGGGTCATAGGGGCCTGCGCATAGGTCAGCCGAAGCCGACGTCCATGTTACCGGGGACGGGGAAGTCGCCCGGCTGCGCCTCGTGCTGCACGGTGGCGAGGCGCAGGAGGTCGAAGTTGCGGAGGAAGCTGTCCAGCGACATGTCGAAGCCGCCGTCGTTGACGCCGTCGGTGGGGCCGGTGCCGTCCAGATCCGGCTCGTTGCGGGCGTGGGGGTTCTCGACGTGGATGACCGACTGCCCCGGATCGATCTCCGAAGCCCGCGCCGACAGGTTGGACGCGTTGATGTCGAGCACCTCGCCGGCCTTGTTCTTGAGGGTGATGCGCGCGACGTTGTAGGCGTGGGAGCTGTAGACCATGCGGCGCCCCGGCGAGTTGTCGCTGCCGAGGTTGATGACGATGCCGAGGTTCTCGTTCAGCTCGCGGTACTCGCGGGCGCCGCCGGTGTTGTGGAGGAGCGGGTAGGCGTTGGGCTTCTGGATGTCGTCCGCCAGCGAGGCGACGCTGTTCTTGGCGTTGCGCTTGTCCGTGTTCGTCCGCGCGCTCTTGTAGGTCTGGATGCGCCGCTTGAGGGCGTTCAAGGCCGTGTCCAGGCGCTTCTGCTCGTCGTTGCGGTGGTCGCTGGAGCCGAAGAGGCGCTTGACCGCCCCCCAGTTGCCGCCGTTCACCTGGTTGTAGTGGTAGTTGATCACCGCGTCTGCGAGGATCTTGGCCCGATCGATGGCGCCGTCATCCGAGATGCGCGCCTGGATGAAGTGCTGCTCCCCACCGGCAGGCCCCGGGTTGACCGCCTGCGCGTTGAAGGCCAGCAGGCGACGCAGCGCCGGGAGGTTGTTGCGGACGATGCCGTCGCCGGGGCTGAAGTTGATGTCCTCGGTGCCCTCGGAGGCGACCGCGTCGCCGTAGAACATGTGGTAGCACTTGTTCGAGGCGCCGCCGTCGATGATGCTGTAGCCGCTCCTGCCCTGCTCCGTGTCCTTGAGGCCCTCGCCGTACTGGCCGTAGCGCTGGGCGAAGTCAGCGTAGGCCTTCTCCATGAAGGGCGCCCACATGGCCGTCTCGTAGTAGTCCTGGCGGAAGACGCGGAGCGTGTCCCCGGCGACGGCGGCGTACCAGGCCGACTGGGTGGGGTTGTCCGCGACGCGGAAGGTGGAGCCGCGCAGGGCGACGAGGGTGGCGCCGTCGTCTCGGACGCGGTGCTGGAGGGTCGCCGCGTTGGTGACCGGCGTGGGCACCCAGGTGCCGAGGGCGCGGTTGAGGCGGTTGAACGTGGTGGTGAAGTTGGCGCCGCTCCAGCGCATCATGCTGGAGATCTTGCCCGGATCGCCGTTGACGACGCCGAGCAGGACCGCGAGGAAGTAGCAGTCCCCGATCCCGCCCTGGCGCACGTCCGCCACCTGCGGGGCGCCGTTGATGAAGAGGGTGTCCGGCTGGATGGTGCGGGTGACGTTGGGCGCGTTCACATCGCCCTGCATGTGCTTGACCCGCGAGCCTCCCTTGCGGAGGCTCTGGAAGAGCTGCGCCCGCGTCGGCTGGGTGCCCAGGGGCAGGACCAGCGGGTTGGCCTGGGTGCGGAGGGGGTTGACCCGGAGGCGGGTGTCGGTGGTCTCGGCGGTCGTGGAGGGGTCCACGCGCTGATTGGAGCCGTCCGCCCCGACCTGGACGCCGCTGTTGATGATGAGGCTGTCGTGGTGGGTGCTGTTGGTGAGCGGCGTCGGGGTCCGATCCAGCTCCCCCTGGCCGCCGCCGTCGACGTCACCGCCGCGCGAGCGCGGCGCCTGCTGTCGGGGCTGCTGGCGCTGCTGCTGCTGCTGCTGGGGCTCCGCAGACGGCATCGCCCCCTGGGTGTCCACCTGGGAGAGCGCCTCTTCCGCGACCTGGGTCGGCCCTGGGGAGAGGGTGTCGTCCATCTTCTCGAAGACAAATTGTGACATGGCTGGCTGGCGTCCGTGAGTTGGGGGGGAGCTAGCTCCCGACAGGGAGGCGACCCAATTTCTTATATTCTAAATCGGCTGAGCGCCGGATCAAGTCCTCGGTGACACAAGAACGCGCGGAGGTGCCGCTGTCCATGGCGAGGGCGGCGGCGCGGAGGATGACCTCCTTGATGTGGCCGCCGCTGAGCTCGTAGGTCTGGGCGATGTCCTGGAAGTCGATGCGGGGCTCCAGGGGGACCTCGGGGGGGAGGAGCTTGCGCCAGAGCTTGAGGCGGGCCTCGGCGTTGGGCTCGTCGAAGGCGACGCGGAAGCGGATACGTCGGGCGAAGGCGTCGTCGATGCCGGCCTCGAAGTTGGTGGTGAGGATGATGACGCCGGTGAAGCGCTCGATGCGCTGGAGGAGGAAGTTGACCTCCAGGTTGGCGTAGCGATCGACGGAGGTCTTGACCTCGGTGCGCTTGCCGAAGAGGGAGTCGGCCTCGTCGAAGAGGAGCATGATCTCGCCCTGCTCGGCGGCGTTGAAGAGCGCGCCGAGGTGTTTTTCGGTCTCTCCGATGTACTTGGAGACGATCTGGGAGAGATCGACGCGGTAGAGCTCGAGGTTGAGGGCGGTGGCGATGGCCTGGGCGCCGAAGGTCTTGCCGGTGCCGGGGGGCCCGGCGAAGAGGGCGGTGACGCCGAGGCCGTAGGGGAGCGTGCGGGCGAAGCCCCACTCCTGGGCGAGGCGGTGTCGGTTGCGGACGTAGCTGATCATCTCGTGGAGGGCGAGGTCGGTCTCGGGGGAGACGACGAGCTGCTCCATGCGGACGCGTCCGGGCTCGGGGGTGGCGAGCTGGCCGAGGCCGACCTGCGCGGCCTCGCGGGCGTGGTTGAGGAGGTGCTCCAGGCGGGCGTCGGGGGTGTCGTCGGGGTAGGCGGCGACGACGCGCTGGGCGACGGCGCGGATCTGCCCTTCCGCGAGGAGGAAGTGCCCGGCGAGCTGCTCGTGGACGGCGGGGGGGGTGTCTTCGGGGAGGGCCTGGGCCCAGGTCTGGAGGCGCTCGGCGCGGGAGGGGTAGCCGAGGGCGAAGGTGGTCTCGGGGGGGATGAGGAGGTGGAGGGGCGGCGGCGCGTGGAGGATCCAGGCGACGGGCTGCGGGGTGTGCTGGAGGGCGTCGAGGGTCTCTTCGTGGAGGCGCAGCCGGGCGGGGGTCTCCAGCGAGCCCGCGTCGATGAGGACGAGGCCCGCGTCGAGGAGCGCGGCGAGGGCGGCGGCGCGGCGCAGCTCGCCCTGGAGGGTGCCGCGTCGGAGGGCCTGCTCCAGCTCGACGCGCCAGAGGCCTGCGCGGGTCCCGGCGGCCTGGGCGACGGCGGCGACGGCGGCGAGGCGCCCGGCGCCCTCCGGGCCGGAGACGGCGATGCGGAGGGGGGTGGGGAGGGCGGCGGCGCGGCGGAGGCGCTTGCGGAGGAGGAGCTGGACGCGGCGCGGGGGCTCGGGGAGGGCCTCCCAGGTGAGGAGGGCGTCGTCGGCCAGCGGCCAGCCGACGAGGAGGCGCGCGGCGTCCAGCTCGACGTGCAGGAGGTGGTCCGCGAGGGGAGCCGCCGCGCTGGGGGGAAGGTGTGCGACGAGGCCGCTGGTGAAGAGGCGCGAGGCGCGGGGGTCGAGGAGGCGCGCGATGTCGTGGGCGTCCTGCCGGGCGGAGAGGAGCTTGACGGCGAAGCCCCAGGTGAGCTGGCTCCGCTCGCGGTGGGCCGCCGCGTAGCGGAAGGCGCGCAGGAGGGCTTGATCGAGCTGGAGCGCGACGAGGAGGGCGAGGAGCTGCACCTCGGCGCGGCCCAGCTCCAGGCGCCGCGCGAGGTCCAGCCACCGGTCGGCGTCCTCGTCGCCTTCGAGGTCGATGGCGTTCTCCAGGCGCGCGAGGAGGCGCACCCCGGCCTCTTCGGGGTCGAGGGTGGGGGCGTCGGGGGCGGGCTGGACGCTGTGCGCGTCCACCATCGCGAGGCTCTGCCGGGCGAAGAGGCGCTGAAGCTCCTCGGGCCAGGTGTGCTGCCCGTCGAGGGCGTCGAAGCGTATCCAGCCCTGGAGCCACGCGCGCTGGAGCCACGCCCCCAGCACCTCGACAGCGTGCTGGGAGAGGGCGCTCCACACCCGGGAGGGAGGATGAAGATCAGCGGCTTGCATAGGGCGACGCTCTCAGGAGGTGGACGCTCCATCACACATCGCACTCTGGAGACATCCCGCGCCGCTGTCAAGCGCCCTGGCTCACGTGCTGACGCAGTTGCGGCCCTTCTTCTTGGCGCGGTAGAGGGCCTTGTCGGCGGCCTCGATGACCTGCTCGGGGGTGGTGAGGTCGCCGCCGCGCTCCGCGAGGCCGATGCTGATGGTGACGGACACCTGGGGGGCGTTGGCGCGCTTCTTGGGCGGGTTCTTCGGCTTTTTGGAGGGGCGATCCGGCGCCCGCAGCGTGAGGCGCGCCTGCTCCACCCGCGTCCTCACCTCCTCCAGCTGCGCCATCACCTTCGGCGCCGAGCGCCACGGGAACACGATGGTGAACTCCTCTCCGCCGTAGCGGAACGCCTTGCCGCCGCCGCCCACCCCCTCCAGCTGGCTCGCCACCATCCGCAGGACCTGATCCCCGACGTCGTGGCCGTACTTGTCGTTGAACTTCTTGAAGTGATCCACGTCCAGCATCGCGATGGTGTAGCGGCTCCCCAGGCGCATCAGCTGCTCGTTGAGCGCGCGGCGCCCTGGCAGCCGCGTCAGCTCGTCCAGGTAGGCCATGCTGTAGGAGTCCTGCACCACCGCCACGATCAGCACCACCCCAGCGGTCGCCATATGGGCCGCCTGCTGCGCCTCGCCGCGGGCCAGCAGCCCCAGCAGGGAGCCCGCCAGCGCCCCCAGGAAGCCCCCATCCAGCGCGCCGCGGCGCCAGATCACCCGCCCCAGGAGCAGCGCGCCCGCCGCCGCATAGAGCGCCAGCGCCGCGTGCGGCACCGCGCTCCCCTCGGCCAGCCCCCACGGCAGGAAGGGCTCGCGCAGCGCCTCCGCCCAGCGCGCCTGCTCCGGCTGCGCCAGCCAGACCAGCCCCCCCAGCGGGGCCGCCGCCAGGAGCGCCTGGAGCGCCCCCTGCCATGTCAAGAACCCACGCTCCTGCGAGAGCCCCGCGAGCCCCAGATACCAGGGCATCAAGAACGGCGCCCACCCCGGCAGCTCCGCGCGCAGCAGCGCGGTGGGGAAGCCTGACGCCCCGTGCGCCAGCACCCAGGCCCCCACCCCGAGCGCCACGCACGCCAGCACCACGCGCATCCGATGGAAGCGCAGCCCCAGCAGCGCCCCGGCGCCGCAAGCCAGCGTCGGCGCCGCGGCCAGCAGCTCACCCCAGCCCGCCGGGAGCGTCCAGTGACGCAGCGCGAGGATCAGCGCCGCCAGGAGCACCACCGGCGGCGCCAACGATGAGATGGTACGAGTGATTGTTGAGCCCACGACGAACCTCCCTCCAGATCCACCGCAGCCATTGTACCCCGGCGTCGGGGTGGGCCAAGAAAAGAGCTGGCGCATGAAGATGCCGATGGACAGCAAATCAAATACAAAATCAATTTATATAATATTTATTTTATATAAAAAATGATTAATTCAGGTCATGGAGCCCCTCGGCGCGGCTCCTCGGAGGAGGGGGCGGGAGGGGGTGGGAGGCGCCCCGACCCGGAAAGAGGCACCCCCCCGGGGCAAGTGGCCGGGGGGGGGGGGGTTTTGGGGCGGGGGGGCCACGGCGG
>CAUJGC010000217.1 GCA_963169075.1 Myxococcota bacterium | reverse complement strand
GCGGTGTTGGCGTCGCTGGCGTCGTTGAGGAGGGCGGCGAGGCGTCGCAGGGTGGAGACGCGCACCTCGCTCCACGCGACGGCGGCGAGGCGGGCGGGAGGCTCGGGGCGGGCGTCCAGGCGGGCGGCGCGGGCGGCGAGGTGGGTCAGCGTGACGCGGGGCACCTCCCAACTCTTCTCGAAGGCGACGATGGCGCGACCCAGGTCGCAGCTGGCGGCGCGGCGGTCTGAGGTTTTATCATGATGAGCCTTGTATTCACTCTCGTGTCGTGCAGCAGCTTCCATGAGGTCCTCCTGTGCGTCTCGGGGGGATGGATCGCGCGGGCTCCACGGAGCTTCGGAGGGGGCGGGGCCTGGGGGACGGAGTCACGAGCCGTAGCTGTGCTCGCCCCGGCCTCCTCCGAGGCTCGGGGGAGCCGCCGACCGGAGCCTGAGCCGGTCGGCGGCGAGGGCTTCACCGAGGCGGCGCAGCCCTGGTGCGCTCGGCGGCGGCGCGGGCCGTCGCGACGTGGATGACGACGGCCTCGCGGCGCGCCACCTCCTCTTCCATCAGCGCGATGGTCTCCTGGAGGTCCGCCGTGCGAAGGGAGCGCACCCAGGCCGCCCGCTCCTCCGCGCTCAAGTCGAGCTGGTCAGCGCCCTCCAGCTCGTCCGCGACCAGGCGCCAGTCCAGCAGCGCCTCCAGCGCGGGGTTGGGGATCGGGTGTGCGACCTCCGCCTGGCCTCGGTCGGCGGCAGCCAGGTAGGCACGGGCGGCGGGGCCGGGCATCCAGCCCCGGCGGGTCACCACCTCCACCGCAGCGGCCAGCCGCCCCTGAGCGTCCACCCACGCCTCCAGCGGGGTGTCAGGGCGACGCTCCGCTTCGACGGCGGCGCGGAGGAGGGTGTCGAGGAGGTGGAGGGCGTGGTGGTAGGGGGTCATGGTGAAGCCTGTTTGTCTTGTTGTTGCAATGTACGCGTTTTTGAGGTCAAAAGATCAGAACGACGTAGCCACGGACGTCCGTCTGGGTAGCACACGGGGATCCAGCGAGGTGTGCGTTCGCCTTCAGCTCGAACCCGTCCGTCTCTGATCAGCCGGTTCATGTGGTGTGTGCAGTTGCTCGTGGAGATCTTGAAGCCTTCCTCGTTCAGGTGTTCAGCCAGCTCGGCCACGGTGGGCGGATAGTCTCGTGAGTCGATCCAGGCCGTCAGCGCAGCGAGAATTGCACCTCGTACCTGCTCGCCATCATCCCGGCTCATCGTTCAGTCTCCTCATCGTCAGTGCGAAGTTACGGGCGTCGGCTTGTGTCCGAAGGAGGGCTTGGGCCCAGGGACCGATCACCTTCCACGCCAGAGGGGAGGTGAGCGCCAAGAGGTCATCGACCTCGACTCGATAGCCGCCTGGGTCTGGGGTGAGGGCCACATACCCCAAGACAACCAAGCCCTCCACTTCCACCCCATTTCCAACCGGGGCAAAGAATAGGCTATATTCATCAAGTATTTCAGTTAAAATTGAAAAGTTTAGCATGGTGGCCTCCATCGTCGGGCGCCTTCTTCTGAACCAATGTACTTAGGGTGAGCAGCCTGTCAATGGTTTACCATACGTCCACCCGACGTGAGTTTAGCATACCGGAACGCGGTACGCGTTTACTCGTAGGTCACGTTGTAGATCTTGACGGCGTTGGTGTCAAGAGTTAAGTTGCCAACAGCCAAGGCGGTTTACACCCCCGCACTGGCGGCATCGGACTGAAAGGGAGTGGAGTATTTACGATGACAGCGCCCATAAAGGCGTGGATACCTGAAGACCTGTACCTCTCTCTACGTGAACTCGTGCGAACCACCTCGGGGCTGACAATGTCTAGAGTGGTTCGCCTAGGGGTAGACCTGTGGTTGGCTGAGGTCGAAGCTGAGGGATGGACCTGTCGCGATTGGGAAGGGCACAAGCAGCTCAAGGAGCCGGGCGCCACTTACCCTCCTCGGACGGGAGATCTCCCAACAGGCCGACCGCCAGGCGCGCAGGAGGGAGTTGCAAGTAAGGTGATCTCCTTCCGCGTAGACGACGATACATACAACAGAATATATAACGCGGCATATTGGCGAAACGAGTACCTGTCTCATATTGCTAAAGATGCAATTGAGCGCGCAATGCTACGTCTAGCTAGCTGAAAAGATGAAAGTTTTTGTTAAGTCTTTCGCTGGCCCAGGCTGTACGCGTTGATCCTTTTGGTGTGGTAGACTCGTTTCGGTGGTGCGTTCGACATCCACCATTCGTTATTCCCGCTCCCTTCCCCTTTTGGAGGGTCGCTCCATGTACCGCACCTGGCCCCATCACCCCCTCGACACCTCACCCCCTCATGGAGGCCCCGCGATGCGCCACCTCTACCGCGTGCACTACCCCGACTGGCACGGTGATGACGACTACAACCAGGTCGAGGCCGCGAGCCCCCGAGGCGCTGCGGAGCGCTGGGTCGAGGAGCGGTTCAGTGACCTCGAGTATCCGAGCTGCGTGGAGGGCCTCGTCGTCACCGGGCCTGGCGGCACGACAGAGACGTTCGATGTGGAGGTGAGGAGCGAGCCGGTGTTTGAAGCGCGGCGCACGCCGGGAGGGCCTCGATGACTCGCCCCACCCTCCACGTCACAAACTTCGCCTCGCGGAAGCTCCACCACGGCCAGGTCTTCACCATCATGGCGCGCCCTCGGCACTTCGAGACAGGTGAAGGGAGGGTGGGTGCGCTGGTTCCGCCGGTGCCGCTCCTCGAACGCGTGCAACGGCACGTGATCACAATCGAGGACTACCTCGCCCAGCTGGAGGAGAGCTGGCGAAGAGACCTCCAGGGCCTGGAGCCCGGTGTGCTGCGCTACAGCGTTTGGGAGGACGGTGTGCCCTCCCACGTCCGACCCGTTCACCTCGTCCCTGCGGACTCTACGCTTTGCTGTGCCTGCTCGCGGGCCAAGGCCGCAGCGGGCCACTGCCACCGCGTCACTGCGGCTCGCCTCCTCGTCGAGGTGGGGTGGCGCGTGGTGCTGGACGGTGAGGAGGTGTCGCCATGAGCGTCAGCATCCTCAGCTGGCTGCGTGCGACCGACGCCGCCGACCTGCCCACCGCGACCTATCGGCTGGTGGTGGCGCTGGTGCCCCTCCTGGACGCTGGCGGCGAGGCGTCGCTGGGGGGGCTGGAGGCCTTGACTGAGCGGACGGGCATCCCCAGCCGCACCCTCAAGCGCCACCTCGCCGCGCTCCAGGCTGCTGGCCTGCTTGAGCGGCGGCGTGGGCAGGGGATCAGGGCCACCATCCCTGCGAAGGGGCCAAAAGTGGCCCCAACCGAAGGGGCCAAAAGTGGCCCGCTCGACATCGAAGGGGCCAGAAGTGGCCCCATTGAAGGGGCCAAAAATGGCCCCATGAGAGATGAAGGGGCCAAAAATGGCCCCAACGAAGGGGCCAAAAATGGCCCGTTCGATGCCAAGGGGCCAAAAGTGGCCCCATGTGAAGGGGCCAGAAATGGCCCGCTCGACAGTGAAGGGGCCAAATCTGGCCCCAACGAAGGGGCCAAAAATGGCCCATCCCCCCACACCCCCCTAATAGGTACTCTGCCTTCTGTAGCTGTAGCAGCAGCAGCAGCAACGCCCACGCGCGAGCAGACCCAGGAAGGGGCGCTCGACGAAGACGCCCCCAGCTCGCTCGACGACGAGGCCCCCCTCTCACCCGACGACGAGGCCCCCTCCGTTGCCCTGGGCGAGCTGCTCGCCACCTGCGCGAGCGTGGCGCCCGCCTGGGCTGAGGGGCACCCTCACCGCCTGCGCCGCCTGCGTCGCGACCTGGAGCAGCACCTGAGCGCCCACGGCGCCGAGCTGGTCCAGGGGGCGGTGGAGGACCTCCTGGCCTGGAGCGAGCAGGAGCGCATCGAGAGCCCCCCTGCGGCGCTGCGGACGGTGGTGGAGCAGCGGGCGCAGCGCCAGCGCCTCCCGCCGATCCCCGCGCCGGTGCGTCGCCAGCCTCGCCCCACCCCGCTCCCGGCCCCTGTCGCCGCCCCAGCTCCCGCCGCCCCCATCGCTGGGATCGCCTCGGCAGGAGCGTTCAGCGCCACCGGCGCCTACACCCCGACCCCCGCCACCTCCTCCACCCGCCGCCCGCGTCACGCGACGGCCTCCTACGACCGCACCGCCCGCCGCGAGATCTACTGGCACGACGACGCCGACAACGGCGCGGGCGGCTGGGTCTTCGACGACGTCTTCGTTGAGCTGGACGCCGCCCGCGCCGCCCGACGAGCCACCCCCAACCCCACCGCGAGGTAGCCCCAGGACGCCCCCGCTGCCCCAGGCCGACGAAGCGGCCAACGACGACCTCTCCCCCACGCCTCCCCCCACGCCTCGTCGCCCCCAGCGCCCGGCCTACCGCATCGAGGGCGGGGCGTATCAGGTGCTCCTCCCCCCTGAGCTGCGCCGCGCCGCCCAGCAGCGGGTCGTGGACAGCGCCCCCCCGCCGCGCCCCTGCCGAGGCTGCGGCGCCGATGGCCCCCCCGCGTACCTCGATGGCCTGGGCTGGCTCGCTGTCGGGTGCGGTCCCTCCTGCCTCGCCGCTGAGGAGGCC
>CAUJGC010000216.1 GCA_963169075.1 Myxococcota bacterium | reverse complement strand
GGCTGGACGAGCTGGCGCTGACGGGGGAGACGCAGGTGGCGGAGCTGGTGCCCGGGGGGCAGGTGCGCCGCTACACGCTGAGCCCCGGCGAGGTGGGGCTGGCGCGCTGTCAGCCGGGGGAGCTGCGGGGGGGGGATGCGGCGGAGAACGCGGCGATGCTGCGGGCGTGCCTGGGGGCGGAGGCCGGTGGCGCGGTGGGTCGTGCGGTGCAGTACAACGCGGGGGCGGCGATCTATGTGGCGGGTCGCGCGCCGACGCTGGCGGCGGGGGTGCTTGAGGCGGGTCGGCTGATGCGTGAGGGGGCGGCGCTGGCGAAGGTGGAGGCCTTCATCGCGGCGACGCAGGCGGAGGCGAGCCGGTGAGCGGGTCGTTTCTGGAGCGCGTCCGGGGGGTGAAGGAGGCGGAGGTGGAGGCGTCGCTGGCGTCGGGGGTGGCGGCGCGTGACGCGGCGCTGCCCGCGGGGGTCGGCGGTCGGCTGGTGGGGGCGCTGCGGGGCGTGGCGTCGTCGGGTCGGGCGGGTGTGATCGCGGAGATCAAGCGGTCGAGCCCGTCGGCGGGGGCCATCGAGGCGCGGCTGGACGCGGGGGCGCAGGCGCGTCGCTATGTGGCGGGGGGGGCTGCGGCGATCTCGGTGCTGACGGAGGAGCGCTGGTTCGGGGGGAGCCTCTCGGATCTGGCGGAGGTGTCGGCCTCGGCGGGGTGTGTGACGCTGCGGAAGGACTTTGTGTTGCACGAGGCGCAGATCGACGCGGCGCTGGCGGCGGGTGCTGGCGGGGTGCTCTTGATCGTGGCGTTTCTGAGCGCGGACGCGCTCGCGTCGCTCTACGCTTACGCGGTGCGGCGGGGGCTGGACGCGCTGGTGGAGGTGCACACGGAGGCCGAGGCGGAGGTGGCGGCGTCGCTGGGGGCGCCGCTCATCGGGGTGAACGCGCGGGATCTGCGGACCCTGGAGGTGGATCGGGGGGCGGTGCTGCGGCTGGGGCCGCGGCTGGAGGAGTTGACGCGCTCTACGGAGGGCGTCATCCTCGTAGCGGAGAGCGGCATCCAGGCGCCCGCGCATGTGCGGGCGGCCTGGGCGTCGGGTTATCGGGCGGTGCTGGTGGGTGAGGCGCTGGTGCGTGCGGCGGATCCCTCGGCGCTGGTGCGGGGGCTCTCGGAGGCTCCGCGGGGCCTGGGTGAATGACGCAGGGTCCTCCCTGCTGAGCGGACGAGGTGGTCGACGATGACCTGGGTGAAGATCTGCGGCATCCGCACCATAGAGGAGGCGAGGTCGGTGGCGCTGACGGGGGTGGCGGCGGTGGGGTTGAACCTCGCCAAGCGCTCCAAGCGCTATGTGGACCCGCTGGTGGCGCGCGGGATCAGCGCGTCGCTGATGGAGGAGTTCCCCGCGCTGGCGCGGGTGGGGATCATCGCGGATCTCCCGGGCGGGGTGCGCGATTATCTGGACATCGCGCGCCGGGCCCACCTGACGCACCTGCAGCTCCACGGCGCCGAGTCGGAGGAGGTGGTGGAGGAGCTGTGCGACCGGGGCTGGCCGGTGATCCGGGCGGTGCGTGTGAGCCCGGGGGAGAGCGCCGAGCGGGTGTCGGAGCGGATCGAGTCGCTGCTGGACGCGACGGAGAGCCGCTGCCGTGTGCTGGTGGACGCGCACATCCCGGGGACGGGGTTTGGCGGGACGGGGCAGCGGATCGACACGCAGGTGTTGCGCGAGCTGCTGCAGGAGTTCCCGCTGATCGTGGCGGGGGGCTTGAACCCGCGCAACGTGAGCGAGATCATGAAGCTGGCGCCGGGGAGCGACGGGGTGGAGCCCGGCATCTTCGGCGTGGACGTGGCGAGCGGGGTCGAGGGGCGCAACGGGCGGAAGGACATCACGCTGGTGAAGCGCTTTGTGGCGGCTTGCCGCACCTGAATCACGCAGAGATGCGCAGCGGAGGAGGAGAGCGATGGCGAAGTTCAAGGGGACGTGCGAGCGCAGGTTTACGATCCAGGCGCCGAAGGAGAAGGTGGCGGGCTTCATGACCCAGCCCGCGGAGTTCAAGGTGTGCTTCGAGGAGCTGGAGACCCACGAGGAGGTGTCGCCGGGGGTGTGGCGCTGGGTCCTGAAGGAGAAGAACGAGAAGGGCGTGCGCTTCAAGCCCGACTACACGGTCAAGTACGTCTACGATGAGGGCAAGGGGGAGCTGATCTGGACGACCCAGGGCAAGTGCAACCTGACGACGAACGGGCGGGCGACCTTCCGGTCGCTGGGCCCGAACACGACGGAGGTGGACTACACCGATACGATGGAGTGCGAGATGGAGGTCAACGCCCTTTTGGGCAAGATCATCGCCCCCATCGTGAACCGCGAGATCGGCAAGGGCGTGGGCTCGTATCTGGATCTCTGCAAGAAGCACCTGGAGCGCGGATGAGCGGAGCGCAGCAGGCGGCGTCCTGGCCGGACGCCGCGGGTCGGTATGGGGAGTTTGGCGGGCGCTACGTGGCGGAGACGCTGATGGCGCCGCTCCTGGAGCTGGAGCGCGGCTTCGCGTCAGCGATGGCGGACCCGGCCTTCATGGAGGAGGTGCGCCGCTACCTGCGGGAGCACGTGGGTCGCCCGACGACGCTGACGGTGGCGGAGAACCTGACCCGCCACCTGGGCGGGGCGACGATCGTGCTCAAGCGCGAGGATCTCTGCCACACCGGCGCCCACAAGATCAACAACACCCTCGGCCAGTGCCTCCTGGCGCGGCGGATGGGCAAGCGTCGGATCATCGCGGAGACGGGGGCGGGGCAGCACGGGGTGGCTACGGCGACGGCTGCGGCGCTCCTGGGCTTCCCGTGCCGGGTCTTCATGGGGCGCCTGGACTGCGAGCGCCAGGCGATCAACGTCCTGCGGATGAAGGTGCTCGGTGCGGAGGTGGTGCCGGTGGACTCGGGGTCGCGGACGCTCAAGGACGCGATCAACGAGGCGATGCGGACCTGGGCGGCGGAGGTGGACGACACCTTCTACTGCTTCGGCTCGGCGGCGGGCCCGCACCCCTATCCGTGGATCGTGCGGACCTTCCAGAGCGTGATCGGGGAGGAGGCGCGGGCGCAGTGCCTGGAGCGCTTCGGGCGGCTGCCGGAGCAGGTGGTGGCCTGCGTGGGCGGCGGGAGCAACGCCATCGGGCTCTTCCACGCCTTCGTGCCGGACGCCGGCGTGGGGTTGGTGGGGGTGGAGGCGGGCGGTCACGGGATCGCGTCGCTGCAGCACGCGGCGACGATCTCGGCGGGGAGCGTGGGGGTGCTCCACGGGTCGCGCTCGTATGTGCTCCAGGACGCCTGGGGTCAGATCCAGGAGGCCCACAGCATCTCGGCGGGGCTGGACTATCCGGGGGTGGGTCCGGAGCATGCGTGGCTGGCCTCGACGGGGCGGGCGTCGTATGTGTCGGTGGATGATGAGGAGGCGCTGGAGGCCTTCCATCTGGTGGCGCGGACCGAGGGCATCCTGACGGCGCTGGAGACGGCCCACGCCTTCGCCCACGCGATCCGGCTGGCGCCGACGCTGCCGAAGGAGGCGCTGGTGCTGGTGGGCAGCTCCGGGCGCGGCGACAAGGATCTGAACACCATAGCGGCCCGCATGGAGAGAGAGGCGTGAGCGAGCATATCAACCGCATGGATTCCATGTTTCAGCGCGTGCAGAGCTGCCAGGAGCGCGCGCTGGTGACCTTCCTCTCGGCGGGTGATCCGACGCCGGCGGCGACGCTGCCCCTCTTGATCGCGCTGGCGGAGGGCGGGGCGGATCTGATCGAGCTGGGGGTGCCCTTCTCGGACCCGGTGGCTGACGGCCCCGTGATCCAGCGGGCGAGCCAGCGGGCGCTGGCCGCCGGGGCGACGCTGGGGACGACCCTGGAGGCGGTGCGGGCCTTCCGGGCGGCGGGCTTTGAGACGCCCCTGATCCTCTTCGGCTACCTCAACCCCTTCCTGGCCTACGGGGTGGAGCGCCTGGTGGACGACGCCGCTGCGGCCGGGGTGGACGGCTTTCTGGTGGTGGATCTGCCGCTGGAGGAGGGGGCCTCGTGGCGGGCGGCGGCCTCGGCGCGCGGCCTGCACACGATCCTCCTGGTGAGCCCGACGACCTCGGCGGAGCGCGCGGCGGAGATCGGGGCGGCGGCCTCGGGCTTCCTCTACTATGTGGCGCTCAAGGGGGTGACGGGGAGCCAGGTGGCGGACTTTGACACGGTGGGGCAGGCGGCGTCGGCGGTGCGCGCGGCGTCGAAGGCGCCTGTCTGCGTCGGCTTCGGGGTGCGGACCCCCGCCGACGCCCGGGCGCTGGCCCGCTACGTCGAGGGGGTGGTGGTGGGGAGCGCGCTGGTGGAGGCCGTGGAGGCCGAGGGGGAGGGGGCGACGGAGACGGTGCGGCGCGTCGTCTCCGGGCTCAAGGAGGCGCTGCGCGACGTGTGAGCCATGGATGACGCCCTCAAGCCCAGCCAGGTGCGCAAGAAGCGCCGCCCGCTGCCGAGCTACCTGCCGCGGGACGTGGGCGGGCGCTACCGCATCCTCTCGTTGCTGGGGTCGGGGGCGTGCGGCGACGTCGTCGAGGCGTTCGACATGCAGGCGCGGGATCTGGTGGCCCTCAAGCTCCTGCGCACCGAGCGCGTCAGCGAGCGCCTGGTCAAGCGCTTCTTCCGCGAAGCCGAGGCGATGGGGCGGGTCAAGCACCCCGGCGTGGTGGAGATTCGCGGCTGCGGCACGGACAGCCACGGGGTCCACTACCTGGCGATGGAGCTGGTCCGGGGGCGCTCCCTGCGGGAGCTGATGCGGGATCGGGGCGGCTGCCTCTCGCCGTGGGAGGTGGCGCGGGTCGCCATCGACGTGTGCGAGGTCCTCCAGGTGGCCCACGGGATGGGGGTGATCCACCGGGACATGAAGCCCGGCAACCTGATCGTCCCGGACGGGTGGCCCGACGACGCCGATCCCATCAAGGTCGTGGACTTCGGGGTGGCGAAGGTCTACGGAGGAGACGAGGACAACCCCATGACCCAGCTCACCCAGAGCGGTGAGTCGCTGGGGACGCCGCACTACATGGCGCCGGAGCAGGCGCATGGCCGCGCGGTGGACGGGCGGGCGGATCTCTACGGCCTGGGGTGCGTGCTCTACCACGCGCTCTGCGGCCACCGCCCCATCGACGGAGACAACCCCTTCGCGGTGCTGATGGCGCACCTGGAGCGCAAGCCGACCTCGCTGGTCGAGGTCCTGGGGCCGCGCTTCGCCCCGCCAGCGCTCTCCGGCTTGATCGACCGCCTGCTCGCCAAGCGCCCCGAGGACCGCCCCCCCGACGCCGCCGCGGTGGCTGCCGAGCTGCGCCCGATCCTCAACCGCCTCACCCGCGAGGCCGCCCCGCGCCCCGATGTGTCCCCCAACCCCAACGAGCCCGGGACCTTCAGCTCGCTCGGGCGGGCGCTCCAGATCACCTCGGGCTCCGCCATCCCGGCGAGCACCGGCACCGGCCCCCAGGCTCCCCCGGACACCGGCCCCCAGGCGCCGCCGCGGGTGCAGGAGGTCGGGGTCAAGCACCTCGCCGCCATCGCGACCTCCCAGGCCCTCCCGGCGGCGAAGGCGCCCGCGCCTGCGCCGCCGCCGCGCGGCGGCCTGCCGACGGCGGTCTGGATCGCGGCGGGGGTGGGGCTCCTGCTCCTGCTGGCGGTCGGCGCCGCCGCAGGGCTCTACGTGGCGACCCGCGGGAGCGCCCCCCCCACGTCCGACCCGGCCCCTGCGGCGCAGCCCCGCGCCGCGTCCTCGCCTGAGCGCCCGGCCCGCGCCGACCTCGCCAGCGCCGCGCCCGCCAGCGCCGCCGCGACGCCAGCGCCGCCCGAAGAGGCCGCGCCGACCCCGCAGGGGCCGCTCCGCGTCTCTCTGGCGTCCACGCCCCGGGGCGCAGCGATCATCCGCAACGGCCTGGAGGTGGGCAGGACGCCCCTCACCGTGGAGCTGGCGCGCCCGCTGCACGCCCCGGCGGTCTTCCTCCTGGTCGCCCCCGAGCGCCAGGCCGAGGCCGTGGTCCTCCGCCCGGCGGAGGTCAACGACAAGGCGTCGCTGGTGATCGAGCGCGATCTCATCCCCCTTGACAACGGCAACGCGACCCTGGAGATCCACACCTCCCCGCCCGGGGCCCAGGTGCGCCTGGGCGAACGCCTCATGGGGATCACCCCGGTGGCGATCCAGCAGCCCCTCCGCAAGCAGACCGTCCGGCTGGTGCTGGAGGCCGAGGGCAAAGAGCCCCGGGAGGTCGTCCTGGGGCTGCGCCGGGAGGCGCAGGTGGTGCGCATCCCGCTGGACGACGCCTCGGACCCCGTGCCCGAGGTGGTGGCAAAGTGATGATTTTATTTATTTTTTGTGATGAGGTTTGATGTGAATTCGAGCGAACTCTACGGCGGCCTGGTGCGAGAGGCGCGGCGCCCCGAGGGCTGGGAGCCCCCTGGACCCGTGCCGCCTGAGCCGCCGCCTCCCGGAGAGGCCCCCGACCTCTGGCCCCAGGAAGGCGAGGATCTCTGCTACCTCACCGGGCACTGGCGGATCTTCCAGCGCCTCAAGGGGCACCGCTACTCCATCGACGATCTGATGACCGCGTGGACCGCCGCCCAGGTCGCCCAGGGGCGCGCGGTGCGCCGCTACGCCGACATCGGCTGCGGGATCGGCTCGGTGCTCATGATGGTGTCCTGGTCGCTCCCCGAGGTGCAGGCGGTGGGCGTGGAGGCCCAGGCGTTGAGCTTCGGGCTGGCCCGCCGCTCGGTGCGCTACAACGCCGCCGAGGGGCGGATCGAGGTCCGCCACGGCGACCTGCGCGACCCCGAGAACACCCCCGAGGGCGCCGCCTTCGATCTGGTGACCGGCACGCCCCCCTACATCCCCCTGGGGGACGGGGTCGTCTCCGAGCGCGAGCAGTGCGGCCCCTGCCGCTTCGAGATGCGCGGCGGCGTCGAGGACTACTGCCTGGCCGCGGCGCGCCTCCTGGCGCCCCAGGGGCGCTTCGTGGTCTGCCACGCCGCCCCCCAGGCGGCGCGGGTCGAGGCCGCCGCGCTGGCGGCCGGGCTGACCACCCTGCGCCGCTGCGACGTGGTGCCCCGCGACGGGCGCGGCGCCCTCTTCTCGGTCTTCGTCATGGCCCGCCAGGACGAGATCGCGCCGTCCCCCGACGGCGCGCCGCTGGAGATCGACCCGCCCTTCGTCGTCCGCGACGCCGAGGGGCGCTGGACCGAGGCCTACCGCGCGGTGCGCCGCGGCATGGGCATGCCCTGCGGCCCCGCCTAGTCGCAGGTGATCGGCCCGTAGGGGAGGGTCTGGTCTTCCGCGAAGCCCAGCGTCAGCGCGCCGCGGTGGGTGGTGCCGAGGTAGTGGTGGATCTCCTCGGTGACGCCGCCGATGGCGGTGTTGCTGCCCGGGCCGGTCTCGTAGCCTGCGGCGGCGACCACCGCGCGCCCGTTGGCCGGGTTGGTGATGATCATCCGGGTGCCCGCCGCCGGGCGGCTGCGCCAGTACATGTTGACGTACCACGCCTCCGCCTCCACCGGCACCTTGCTGCCGGTGGAGCCCTGGCCGTAGCGCGAGCCGCCTTCGCCCGCCGGGGCCCAGGCCTCGGTGCGGCTCATCGTGTAGCCCGTGCGCCCCGCGGAGAGCGCGTAGTGCCGGTCGATCTGATCCCGCGCGGCGCTGGGCCAGGTGTTGGGGAAGTCCTCCTCCACCGTCACCAGGTGCGCCTCCTTCACCACGGGCCCCGTCGCCGGGGTCCGCAGGTAGCGGGCGAGCTGCCCCGTGGAGGGATCGGTGGCCTCGTAGCAGTCCACGCTGGCGTCGCATGTAGACCACACCATCTTCAGATCCTGCGGGACCACCGCGCACGCCCCCGTCGCCGCCGCCACGAAGCCCACGCTCAGCGTATACGCCCCCGGGAAGGCCTCGCCGCTGCTGTTCACCCAGGTGTCTACCACGATGAAGTAGCGCCCCGGCTCCACCACCCGCGTCAGCGAGGCGTTGTCCCGCGCGATGCAGGCGTCCGGGTCCAGCGCGCTCAGGAGGTGGACGTCCACGTCCCGCCCGTCCCCGCCCACGTCGTCCACCGCCACCGTCAGGCTCCCCCGCTGGGTCAGGTCCAGCTGGTAGACGAACTCGCCGCCAGACTCGTCGGTGCTCGGCGCGCAGGCGTAGCGATCCCAGACGGCGCTCGGGGCCTGTCGGGTGTCGCGGGCGTCGCTGTAGGGCAGCCGATCGATGAGGATGGGCGCGCAGGGCTCCCCCGCCTCGCACGGCGTGCCGTCGGCGTCCGGCTCCATCGCGGCGTCCGGCTCCACCGCGGCGTCCTCAGGGGGCGCGGCGGCGTCCTCCGGGGGGACGGCGGCGTCCGCTGGGGGCGCTGCGGCGTCCTGGGGGGAGGGGGCGACGTCCTCCGGCGCCTGCGCGTCCTCCGGCGCCTGCGCGTCCTGCGGGTCCGCCCCCGCGTCCGCGCCGGGCGCCGCGCCGGGCGGCAGGGAGCCCGCCTCGCAGGCGGAGAGCACAGCGAGGACGACGAGGAGCGGGGAGAGGCGAGAGGGGCGCATGGGAGGGCTCCGGGTGAGGAGGCGAGGACGACGCACGCGGTCGCTGCGGAGTATAGCGGGGGGTGAGCGCGAGGCGTTGGAAAAAAATATCGCGGCGCCGTGTAAGCGCCCAGCGCCGCCTCGCGTTGGGGGAGACGAGACGCGGCAGCGTCCCTGGACCATCCACCCCGCTCCACTCCACATGATAGCGCCCTGGAGTCTCATCATGCAGCCCATGAAGCACCGCACCGCTCTGTCCATCGTCGCCCTCCTCCTGGCTGCCCTCGTGGTCGAGGCCTGCGCGGCGTCTGCGCCGAAGGCGGACTACGCCCCCAGCGAGGCCGAGTACACCTACACCCCGCGCCGCGAGGTGCTCGATCGGGCCGATGACGCCGCCGCGCCGATGGAGGCGCCTGCGCCTCCGGAGCCCCCCGCAGCGCAGCCGCCGCCGCCGCCGGTGATGGCGGCGCCGACCCTGCCGATGCAGGGTGAGGTCTCCGCCGAGCAGGCGCCGCCCAGCGATCAGCTCCCACCCGACACCGGCGCCACCGGCACGGAGGACTACGGCGCCTGGGGGATCAACGCGTTCCAGGACCCGCGTCAGGACCCGCTCTCGACCTTCTCGATTGATGTGGACACGGCGAGCTACACGATCAGCCGCCGCAAGCTCCAGGAGGGCGCGCTGCCCCCCGCCCAGGCCGTCCGCGTGGAGGAGTTCGTCAACTACTTCTCCTACAACTACCCCGAGCCCAGGTCGGGGCTGCCCTTCGGGGTGGACTTCGCGGCGGCGCCGTCGCCCTTCGCGAAGGATCACCTCTTCCTCCGGGTCGGCGTCCAGGGGCAGCGGGTCCGCGAGGACCAGCGGGCGCCGGTGCACCTGACCTTCCTGGTGGACACCTCCGGCTCGATGCACTCCGCGGACAAGCTGGGCCTGGTGAAGAAGAGCCTGCATCGCCTGGTGGACAACCTCCGCGAGGGGGACACGGTGTCCCTGGCGACCTACGCCGGGAGCGTCAGCCGCGTCCTCGACCCGACCGGCATGAAGGAGCGCTCTACCATCCACGCCGCCATCGAGCGCTTGAGCGCCGGCGGCTCCACCGCCATGGAGAGCGGCCTCGACCTGGCCTACAAGATGGCCTACGAGGGCCTGAAGCCCGGCCACGTCAGCCGCGTGATCGTCTGCTCCGACGGCGACGCCAACGTGGGCCGCTCCAGCCACGAGGAGATCCTCAAGCAGATCCGCCACTACACCCAGGAAGGCGTCACCCTGAGCACGATCGGCTTCGGCATGGGGAACTACAAGGACGTCATGATGGAGCAGCTCGCCAACCAGGGCAACGGCAACTACTACTACATCGACTCCGAAGAGCAGGCGAAGAAGGTCTTTGAGGACGACCTCATGGGGACGCTCCTCGTCATCGCCAAGGACGTGAAGATCCAGGTCGAGTTCGATCCCCAGGCCGTCCTGGGCTACCGCCTGGTCGGCTACGAGAACCGCGACATCGCAGACAAGGACTTCCGCAACGACGCCGTGGACGCTGGCGAGATCGGCGCCGGGCACAACGTGACGGCGATCTACGAGGTCCAGCTCAAGCCCGGCGCCCGGGTCACCCCCGTCACCGTGCGCCTCCGCCACAAGGCCCCCGACGGCGCCCGCGCCGTCGAGAACACCTTCCGCTTTACCCCCGAGCAGCTCGCCGCCTCCTTCGAGCAGGCGCCGACCAACTTCCGCCTCGCGGTCAGCGTCGCCGCCTTCGCGGAGGTCCTCCGCCGCTCGCCCTTCGCCCGCGGCTGGTCCCTCCCCCAGATCCTCACCATGGCCCGGGAGTCTGCCGATGACTCCAAAGAGCAGCAGGAGCTGATCGCCCTCATCGAGGCCGCCCTCCGCCTCAGCGACAGCCCCCAGGCTGCGCGCTGATTGCAGCCTCACTGTAATCTCGCGGGGGCAGAGGCCCCCGCGAGGCGTCGCCAAGAAAAAAAGTTTTTCAAGCCAAGCCCTTGTCGATCAAGGGCTTTCTGCTTTCTGGAGGGAGCGCGGGCAAAAAAAGTGGGTTACAGCCTGACTAAAAGACTTTACACGGGGCGGAATCGTGTCTATATCTCTCCTTGTCAGGGACAGGGAGCGCAAGCGACCTGCTGACAGCCAAAGCTTTCAAAGCTCTCGGCGCATAGATGAGGTGATGACGCCCTACCGCAGCATGTAGCTCCAACCCCGCCGAGGAGACGAGCTATCCTGCCTTGCAAAACTTACGCACGGCCCGCCCTCAAAAGCGGGTCTCCCATCGCGTCCCCACCACATATCCTCAGGTATTCCTACCTCTGCGATACGACATCACCCGCTATGCATTCACCGGCCGCCCACAAGGCGGCCGGTTGTCTTTCTTGGGTCTGGCGTGACCCCCCGGCTGCGTAAGCTCCTGCATCGCACAGCGAGTCCCCCCCGCGACGCGACCCCCCCGGCTGCGTAAGCTCCTGCATCGCTTCGCTCGCCGGAGCAACGCAGCCGGTCCCCCCCGTGACGGGGGGACACCGACCTCGCTCGCTGCGCTCGCTCGCCACCCCTCGCTCGCTGCGCTCGCTCGCCCCCCTCCCTCGCTTTGCTCGCTCGCC
>CAUJGC010000215.1 GCA_963169075.1 Myxococcota bacterium | reverse complement strand
GATGATCTTGCACATCGACTCCATCACGTTGATCGTGATGATGTTCTGCAGGTTGAAGGCCCAGCGCATGAGGCTCATGAGGGTGACGACCATCCCGAAGCCGGAGAAGATGGCGCCGATGACGAAGTAGGGGGGGAAGATGGTGGCGTGCCAGCCGGGGAGGACCGAGGTGGCGAAGTCGAAGGACACGATGGTGTGGACGGAGAAGACGAGGGGGGTGGCGAGGCCTGCGAGGATGCCGTAGGTGGCCTCGTAGTGTCGCCAGGCGCGGTTGGAGCCGGTCCAGCCGAGGGAGAGGAGGCCGTAGAGGCGTCGCCGCCAGGGGTTGGTGGCGCGGTCGCGCACGGTGGCCAGGTCGGGGATGAGGCCGATGAACCAGAAGACCGCCGAGACCGTTCCGTAGGTCGAGATGGCAAAGAGGTCCCAGACCAGCGGCGAGTTGAAGTTGACCCAGAGGGGTCCGCGGCCGTTGGGGATGGGGATGAGCCAGTAGGCGAACCAGGGTCGTCCGACGTGGAGGAGTGGGAAGAGGCCGGCGGTGGCGACGGCGAAGATGGTCATCGCCTCGGCGGAGCGGTTGACCGCGGTGCGCCACTTCTGCCGGAAGAGGAAGAGGATGGCGGAGATCAGGGTCCCGGCGTGGCCGATGCCGATCCAGAAGACGAAGTCGATGATGTCCACGCCCCAGCCGACGGGGCTGTTGATGGCCTGGGTGCCGAGGCCGGTGCCGATGGCAGCGAAGATAGAGAAGAGGAACACCGTGAGGACGGCGAGGGCGAGTCCGAAGACCCCCCACCACTTCACGCCCGGGAAGCTCTCGACGTGCTTGATGATGTCGTCATCGACGTCGCTGTAGCTTCGCCCGCCTGTGACGAGGGGCTCGCGCTCGGCGAGCGGCCCGCCCAGGGGCCCCTGTCCTTCGTGATAGACGGAGTAACCGGTGAGGTCTTTTGCTTGGGTAGCCATGCCTACTACTCACCTTGAGCAAGCTCGTCGGCCCCCGCCCAAGGGGGGCCGTGAGCATCGAAGAAAGGGGCCTCAGACGTTGCGAACCCGCGTGAGGTATTTGACGCCCGGCTGCACGTTCAGGTGGGAGAGGATCGTGAACGAGCGGGCCGAGTTGATCTGCTGGACGATGGGGGAGCCCTGGTCGCGGATGTCCCCGAAGGTGATGGCGTCGGCGGGGCAGGTCTGCTGGCAGGCGGTCTTCACCTCCTCCTGGCGGGCTGCGATGCCGAGCTTGCGATGGGTGTAGGAGCGTCGCCGGATGCGCTGCACGCAGAAGGAGCACTTCTCCATCACGCCGCGGGCCCGGACGGTGACCTCCGGGTTGAACTTGAGGGTGAGGGGCCACTGGACGTTGAGGGTGGCGTGGTCCTTGAGCTGCGGGAAGAGGTCCGCGAAGACGGACTCGCTCCGATCCTCGGAGTAGTTGAACCAGTTGAAGCGCCGGACCTTGTAGGGGCAGTTGTTGGCGCAGTAGCGGGTGCCGACGCAGCGGTTGTAGACCTGCTCGTTGAGGCCGTCGTCGCTGTGGACGGTGGCGAGGACGGGGCAGACCGACTCGCAGGGGGCGTTGGAGCAGTGCTGGCAGAGCATGGGCTCAACCAGGACCACGGGGTTCTCGAGGTAGTCGGCGGCGGCGACCTCGGGGTGCTGGTCGAGGAGCTCCTGGGTGTAGGAGCCGTGGTCGTCGCGCTCGGGGAGCTGGTAGTAGCGGTCGATGCGGATCCAGTGCATGGAGCGGCCCTGGATGACGCCGCTCTTGCCGACGACGGGGATGTTGTTCTCGACCTGGCAGGCGACGACGCACGCGCTGCAGCCGGTGCAGCGTGAGAGATCAATCGCCATCTCCCACTTGGATTTCTCGTAGTGGTGATCCTGGCCCCAGGGGATCTCCTCCTTGGGGAAGACGCCGGCGTTGCCCCAGAAGCCGGGCTCTTTGTGCTCGTGCTTCCCGGCGCCCGGGTCCTTCTTGTACTCCGCCAGCGTCGTCAGGGGGACGATGGGGCGGTCGTGGAGGTTGATGACGTGGCCCTTGCCCTCGGCCTGGCCGATGGGGTCCATCTCGGCGGTGGCGGTGAGGGTGACGGCGGCGCCGCCCAGGACGGCGCTGTCGGCGCCGGCCTTGGCGAGGGCCCAGGCGTTGGCGCCGATGTCGCTGCCCACCAGGCCCGCGCTGGTGCGGCCGTAGCCCACCGGGATGGCGATGGTGTCGTTGTGGAGGCCGGGCATCAGGACGGCGGGGAGCTTCAGGCTGCCCTGCTCGGTCTGGACCTCGACGACCTGGCCGATCTTGAGGCCCATGGCCTTGAAGCGCTTGGCGCCGATGGCGGCGTAGTTACCCCAGGTCACCTGAGCGACGGGGTCGGGGCACTCCTGGAGGACGCCGTTGGAGGCCTGGCGGCCATCCCAGAGGGCGATGGTGGGGAAGAGCTCCACCTCCAGCTCCCCCTTGGGGGCGGGGCGGCTGGCGGGGACGGCCTTGAGGACCTCCGCGAAGCTGCCCTTGGGGGCCTCGGGGCCTGCGTAGCGGGGGGCCTCCTCGGCGTAGCGGGCGCGGGCGAAGACCCCGCTCTCCTTGCCGGCGCCGGCGTAGTGGACGCCCTCGCGGAGGGCGGACTCCCAGAACTTGGCGAAGCCGGTGCTGGTGCGGGCGGCGGGGTAGATGTCCCGCTGCCACACGCCCTGGAGGAAGAAGTAGAAGGGGCCGGGGCTGGGGCGGTTCATCGGGTCTTTGTAGCCCGCGTGCGCCTCCATGGCGGCCTTGACGCCGGGGTCGGCGGCCATCTTCTCGCTGGCGGCGGCGCCCCAGATCAGGAGGCAGTCCTCCAGGGTCCGGGTGTCGTGGAGCGGGAGGAGGCCCGGCTGGCGGATGCTGTAGAGCCCGGCGCCGGGGTGGGCGTCACCCCAGGCTTCGAGGAAGTGGCTCGCGGCGCCCACCCACTTGCCCGCCCGCGCCGTCTCGGTGAGGAGCAGGTCGAGGGTGATGACCTCCTTGGCCTGGCCGATGGCCTGGGCCACGTTCAGCGAGGTCGGGGCGTCGTAGACGGGGTTGACGCCGTCGATGATGAGGAGGTCGGTGGAGGGCAGCTCCTGGAGGAGGGCCGTGAAGGCCGCCCAGCCGCTCTTGACGCGCTCCAGGCCCAGGGCGGGGTCGATGTCCACGCCGGTCCCGTAGGTGGGGAGGGCGCCCTCGACGGTGACGCCGCTGTTGCCGAGCGCCTCGTTGATGAGGGCGGCGACGCCGTGGAGGGCCACGCCGTGGTCGCCGCCTGCGCGCTCGCCCACGAAGAAGAGGCCCTGGGCGCCGGCGGCCTTCAGGTCGGCGGCGGCCTCCTTGATCAGCGCGGCGTCGATGCCGAGATCCCCGGCGACCTTCTCGGCGGTGTAGGGGCTCAGGGCCGCCTTCACCGCCGCGTCGTCCTTCGGGCCGAGGCCGCCGACGAGGATCAGCTCGTTGGCGACGGCGAGGGCGACGAAGAGCTGGTCGGAGGGGCGCACGGGGGTGCGGCGATCCGCCGCGGCGCCGGTGAGGGTCAGGCGGCTCTCGAAGATGTGGAGGCGAGACATCTCGCCGTCGGGGTTGCGGGTGCGCGCGAAGTGGCGCGTGTGCTGCGTCACCGCCCCGTCGGTGTCGAGGAAGGCGCCGCCCACCGAGACCACCGCCTTCGCCCGGTCGAAGCGGACCCGGCCGCTGGCGGTGCGCCCGTAGATGAGCTGGTTGGCCTTGCGGCCGGCCTCCGGCGCGAGGGGCTGGTAGAGGACCGCCTGGGCGTCCCCGAAGGCGCCCAGGAAGGTGTCGAGGGCCTTGAGCTGCGCCACGCCGGTCCGCTGGCTCAGGAGCACCCGGACCTTGCCGCCCTTCTTGAGGGCGGCCACCGCGGCGCCGTCCAGCGCCTCCCAGGTGGTCTTGCCCGACTCCGCCAGGGCAGCCCACGACGTCTCACCGGCGGGCGTCTGCGGCAGCGACGCGACGGCGAGCGGCGCGCGGACGCGATCCGGGCTGTAGAGGTCGATCACCGCGCCCTGGCCGCGGGCGCAGAGGGCGCCGCGGTTGACGGGGTGATGGGCGTTGCCCTCCAGCTTCACCACGCGCCCTTCGCGGACCGTGAGCTGGACGCCGCACTGGGTCGCGCAGCCGTCGCACACGCTCATGAAGGAGAGGGGCTTGTCGTGGTAGACGCCGTCGCGGCGCCGGACGTAGGGGACGATCTTCTCCTCGGGGGTCCGGCACGCCGCCGTGACGCCCGCCGCGGCCGCCGCCACCGAGGCCACCCGCATGAACTCGCGGCGTGAGACGCTCAGGGGCTCCGACCCGTCGGGGAACTCCACCGTCACCCGGCTGTCCGCGGGCCCCTCGACGCGGGTCATGGCGTCCAGCTCATCGATCCACGCCGGGAGATGGGAGCGATCCTTGGTTTCCTGGCTCATCAGAAGATACCTCGCGTGCAGAGACGAACGGCTGGCCGATAAGCGGGGCCTCTGGCGCCCCGCGCCGGGCCTCAGCGGTGGCAGGTGGTGCAGTTGAGCGGCGCGTTGTGCTCAGGCTTGCGATGGCAGTTCACACACCAGCCCATGTTGAACTCGGTCTGCGTCCCTACGCGGCCCATGGTGTTCACCTGGCCGTGGCAGTTGGTGCAGTCCAGGCCCGACGCGATGTGCGGCTGGTGGTTGAAGAACGCGAAGCGCGGCAGGTCGTGGACCTTCACCCAGGCGATGGGCTCGTCGTTGTTGTACGCGTCCCGGATCTTCTGGATATCCTCGCGGCCCTGGGCCGTCCGTCCTTCGACGGCCACATGGCAGTTCATGCAGATCTCCACGCTGGGGACCGTGGAGTGGCGACCGGCCGCCGGCGAGACGTGGCAGTACTGGCACGGGATCTCGTGGTTGCCGGCGTGCAGGTAGTGGCTGAACTCGATGGGTTGGGCTGGCTCGTACCCTTTACGCGGGTTGCGACAGCCGACGAACGCCACCAGGACCAGAGTCAGCACGACCAGGAGTAGATTGAGGTGCCGCACACTCATGGGCTTTCGTCCTGTAGGGCCCGCTGGCGAGGCGAGGTGTGGTCTATAAAGCACACACTGGCCCGGCGGCGCGGTCGCCCGTCCGGGGTTGCGCTGGACGCAACCCCCTGGGTTCGGTCACCCACAGCGCCGGCGGCGTCTTGAGGCATCGCGCCGCGCCCGGGTGGTCTTCTCAGACGGCCCAGGGCCCGACAGCGCGGACCCCAGGGCGCCCACTTTCTTATATACTTCCGGCCCGCTGTCAACCTGCATTCGCCCCTTGACGTATGACCCGCAAAGTTTACTCCCGGGCGACTCCTTTTTCAGGCTCGCAAGAAAAATATGCTGGCCCTGTCGGGGCTCAGCGCATCGCCTCGGCTTCGGCGCTGCGCTCGGTGGCGTCGCTCTCGCGGAGGCCCCGCAGGCGCAGCCCGCCAAAAATCGACACGACCACCAGGATCAGGCCCGCAGCGATGAAGGGGGCGTCCGGCGTGATCACCTCATAGAGCACCCCCCCCAGCGCCGGGCCGAAGACCCGGCCCAGGCTGGCCATGGCCTGGAGCACGCCCATGGTGCGCCCCTCTTCGCCGCGCTGGGCCGCGTTGGAGGTCAGCGCCATGATCCCGGGGTGAGCCAGCGCCCGCCCTATGGCGCCCAGGGCGAGCATCCCCAGCACCCAGAGCAGCTCGTGGGAGACCCACACCCCGAGCAGCCCCACCGCCAGGATCCCCAGCCCCCACAGGCTCATCGCGCGATCCCC
>CAUJGC010000214.1 GCA_963169075.1 Myxococcota bacterium | reverse complement strand
TTCTTTTTCTGGGTTTTGGGGATGCCACCGGCGGCGGGGGGAAGCTCCCCCAGACCCCCCTCTCCCGGGGCTTGCGCTCACGGCGCAGATCGAGGATGATGCGGGGGTTGAGGCGAGGCAGGCGCAGACGAGCGGCTGCCTCGCCTTTGGCCTGTCTGGCGGGCTGCGCGGCGTTGTCGAGGTGGAGTGATGAGCGGTGAGAAGGTGCGGAGAGAGGCCCCGGCGTTGGACGTGACCCCTGCGGTGCCCGCGATGCCGGCGGGCGCGCTGCGGGAGGGGGCGGTGCCGGAGGGCCTGGAGCCCGAGAAGGTGCAGCTCAAGAGCCTGAGCCGTGAGGGGCTGGAGCGCTTCGTGGTGGAGGAGCTTGGGGAGAAGCGCTTCCGCGCAGGGCAGCTCTTCAACTGGATGTACGTCCGCCACGCGGCGTCGTTCGACGCGATGACCTCGCTGGCGAAGGACCTGCGGACCAAGCTGGCGGAGGTGGCGACGCTGCACTCCGTGGTGCCGCACGAGGCCTACCAGGCGCCCGACGGGACGACCAAGGTGACCTTCCGCTGCTACGACAACGCCGTCGTCGAGGCGGTCTGGATCCCGAACCCCGACCGCAACACCCTCTGCGTCTCCAGCCAGGTGGGGTGCGCGATGGGGTGCACGTTCTGCCTGACGGCGAAGATGGGGCTGGTGCGGAACCTGGAGGTGGGGGAGATCGTGGATCAGGTGGTCCACATCCGCCGCCTCTTCCCGGAGGAGGAGCACGGGCGCCTGACCAACATCGTCATGATGGGGATGGGGGAGCCGCTGCACAACTACGACAACGTGGTGGAGGCGCTGAAGCTGATGACCCACGACGAGGGGCTTCAGCTCTCCAACAAGAAGGTGACGGTCTCGACCAGCGGCCTGGTGCCTGCGATCCAGCGCCTGGGCGACGACATCACGATCAACCTGGCGGTGAGCCTGAACGCGACCACCGACGTGGTGCGCGACGCGATCATGCCGGTGAATCGGCGCTGGCCGATCCCGGTGCTCATGGAGACGCTGCGGACGATCCCGCTCAAGCAGCGCCGCCGGATCACCATCGAGTACGTCCTCCTGGGCGGGGTGAACGACACGATGGACGACGCGGCGCGGCTGGTGAAGCTGCTCAAGGGGGTGCCCTGCAAGGTGAACCTGATCCCCTGGAACCCGCACCCGGGGACGGCCTTCCAGCGCCCCGAGCCCGAGCAGGTGGCGGCCTTCCAGGAGTACCTCCTGGCCCGCAACCTCAACGCCCTCATCCGCGAGACGCGGGGCATCGAGGCGATGGCCGCCTGCGGCCAGCTCGGCAAGCCCGGCACGCGGATGCCCAAGCGGCTCCGCCTCCAGGTCGAGGCTGCCCAGCAGGCGAGCGCCGACGGCGCCGCCGAGATCGGCGCGCTCTAGCGTCACGTTGAGATAATTATAAATTCAGTATGAATTTGCATTGAATTACGGAGAAAGAGCGATGAGCCTCTTGGTGGTCGGCAGCGTGGCGTTGGACTCGGTGCGCTCGCCCTTTGGGGATGTGACGGACGTGGTGGGTGGCTCGGCGACCTACTTCTCGACCTCGGCGAGCTACTTCACCGACGTGGCGCTGGTGGCGGTCATCGGGGAGGACTTCCCGCAGAGCGCGCTGGACGATCTGACGGGTCGCGGGGTGGACCTGAGCGGGATGATGCGGCAGGCGGGGCGGACCTTCCGTTGGAAGGGCGAGTACGGCTTCGATCTGAACGAGGCGAAGACGCTGGACACGCAGCTCAACGTCTTTGAGGCGTTCAACCCGGAGCTGCCGGCGTCGCATCGCCAGGCGGAGTTCGTGTTCCTGGGGAACATCGACCCGACGCTCCAGCTGCGGGTGCTGGATCAGGTGGACTCGCCGCGCTTCGTGGCGGCGGACACGATGAACTTCTGGATCCAGGGCAAGCCGGAGGCGCTGCGCCAGGTGCTGGCGCGGATCGACATGCTCTTCGTCAACGACGCCGAGGCGCGCGCGCTGAGCGGGGAGTCCAACATCGTCAAGGCGGCGGCGGCGATCCGGGCGATGGGGCCGAAGCGCGTGGCGATCAAGCGCGGCGAGTACGGCGCGCTGCTCTTTGACGGGGAGGAGGTCTTCTTCGCGCCGGCCTATCCGCTGGAGGAGGTCTTCGATCCGACGGGTGCGGGGGACTCGTTCGCGGGGGGCTTCATGGGGTGGGTGTCGCGTCAGGGGGAGCTGGACAACGCGACGCTCTGCCAGGCGACGGTGGTGGGCAGCGTGATGGCGAGCTACTGCGTGGAGCGCTTCAGCCTGGAGCGGGTGCGGGAGCTGACGCCGGACCTGATCGCGCGTCGCTTCGAGCAGTTCCAGCGCTTGATGCGCTTCTCGCCGCTGGAGCCGCTGGCGGGCTGAGGTCGCATGGCATCGCCTCGGCATCCGCTCCTGCGCCCGTCGTGGGAGGCGTTGGGCTTCTGGAGCGCGGTGCTCCTGCCGCTGGCCTACTACCTGGCGATGATCCCGCTGCGGTTCACGTTCGGTGACGGGCCGGAGCTGCTGGTGGCGATGCTGCGCGGCGGCGTGGCCCACCCGAGCGGCTACCCGCTCTACACGCTGCTGGGGCGCGGTGTGGGGCACCTGCCCTGGGCGACGCCGCACTGGAACGTGGCGGTCTTCCTCTCGGCGGTGCCCAGCGCGGCGGCCTGCGGGCTCCTCTACGGGACGCTGCGCCGGGTGGAGGTCCACATCGGGCTGGCGACGGCGGCGGCGCTGATGTACGGCTTCAGCGACACGGTGGTCAACCAGAGCGCCAAGGTCGAGGTCTACGCGCTGCACTGCGGGCTCCTGGCGGCGGTGATCTACGCGGTGGTGCGCTTCGCCCAGGGGCGGGAGGCGCGCTGGGCCTATCTGGCGGTGCTGGCGCAGTGTCTGGCGCTGACCAACCACCTGACCAGCGTCTTCATGGTGGTGCCGCTGGTGGGGGTGCTGATCGGCCTGGACCCGCGGGGCTTCTTTCAGCCGAGGCGGCTGGGGGTGATGGCGGGGATCGCGGCGGGGTGTGCGCTGCTCTATGTGAGCCTCCCGCTGGCGGCGCTCCAGGAGTCTCCCGCCGCGCCGGCGTGGAACGACCCGCAGACGTGGGAGCGGCTCGTGTACCATGTCCGCGGCGCGGAGTACGACAAGTTCCGGGACGCGGGCAAGCTCTGGGAGAACCTGGCGGGCTTCGCTGCGCGCCCGGAGCAGGCCTTCATGCCCGGGGCGCTGGCGCTCATGGCGCTGGGGTGGCTGGAGGGGGTGCTGCGCCGCCGGGCGCTGACGCTGCTCCTGACGTTTTTTATGATGCTTTCGCTTGGATATGTATCGACCTACATCATCAGCGACATCAGCACCTATTACGGCGGGCTCTACCTGGGCGGCGTGATCTGGATGGCGCTTGGGCTGGACTGGCTGGTGCGCGCGCGGCTGCCGTCGGGGTGGCGCTACGCGCCGTGGGTGTGGTCGGGGGTGGTGGCGGCGTCGCTGGCGCTGCCAGCGGCGATGGCCTGGCGGAACCGCGGCGAGGGGGTGCACAACGTGCTGGCGGAGGACATGAGCGCGTCGGTGGTGGGGTCGATGCCGGAGCGCGCGATGATCTTCACGGCGGTGGACGGGCACACGTTCCCGCTCTGGTATCAGGCGTATGTGAACCAGCCGGAGCGGCCGCTGGTGGTGATCGATCGGGTGCTCTTCCGGCTGCCGGACAAGCGGTGGTATCGGGACTTTCTGCGTCGTCGTCACCCGGACGTGAGCTGGCCCTCGGAGGAGGAGCTGGCGGGGCTGGGGGGGAGCTGGGAGGGGTGGGTGATCGAGCGGAACCGGGAGCGCTATCCGCCCTTCGCGATGCTGGCGGCGCCCTGGACGGTGCCGGGGACGTACGCGGTGAACCGGGGGTGGCACTTCGAGCTGCGGCCCAACGACGCGCGGGCGCCGCTGGAGCGGACCCGGGACGCGATGCACATCTATTTTGCTCGCGGTGAGGTGGTGGGAGACTACACGTACTTCAGCGAGAGCGCGGATCGCTTTGTGAGCGGTGAGGGGCGGGTCGCGTGCGTGGCGGAGTGGTGGCGGCACGCGGACATGCGCGCGACGTGGCGCTTTGTGGGGCCTGGCGGCGAGCGGATCGAGCTGCCGCTGCACGAGCTGCCCTCCACTGCGACGGTGAGCTGGGAGTATCTGGAGCCCGAGCAGCAGCGCCCCGGCGTCTGGACCTGCGAGGTCGAGGTGGCGGGGCGGGTGGAGCTGCGCCGCGAGCTGGTGCTGGAGTAGGGGGGGCGTTGACAGCGGGCGGTGGCTCCCGAAGAATGGGGTCCAGGGGGCCGTGACCCCTGGCCGCCGGGGGCCTACCCCAAACCCCCCAAAAATAAGGTATTTTTTTTATAATTTCTG
>CAUJGC010000213.1 GCA_963169075.1 Myxococcota bacterium | reverse complement strand
GGGGGGGGTTGCGGTCCGGGGGGTCCGGGTTGCGTTGCGCCGGGCGCTTGCCGGTTGCTTCGGCAGCCGGGGGGGTTCTCCGCGCCGCGCGCAGCCGCTTGCGCTCCGGGAGCAGGGTCTTCTCGGTGATGTAGCTGAGGCCCTCGGCGGAGATCGAGGCGAGGTGGGCCTCGGTGAAGGCGAGGACGCGGGCGGGCTCCGCGACGGCCAGCTCGCGGAGGGTCCAGCCGGTGCCGGTCTGGGCGAAGCGGGCGGGGTCCTGGACGGTGGTGGCGCAGACCTCCAGCACGAGGTCGGTGAGGCCCGGGAGCGCCGCGTCACCCCGCGAGGCCAGCGGGACGAACGCGACGCCCGCCGCCCGCCGCTGCCAGAGGGTGGCGGCGTGGCGCCAGGCGGCGATGGCCTGGGCGGTGGGCTCGCCGCCGCGGCGGATGAGCGGCGCGAGGACCCGGATGCAGAGCCAATCGCAGGTGCTCCAGTCCTGGATGGCGCCGTCGTCGAAGCAGGCGCCGAGGGCGTCCAGGGCCTCCGGGGTGTCGAGGCACCCCGCAGGGAGGGCCCGCTCCTGGAGGAGCAGGATGCCCGCCAGCTTGTCCTCCGCCAGCGGCGCGCGGAGGAGGCGCAGCGCCGCCGCGTGGAGGTCGTCGGCGCCCAGCTCGGGGCGCGCCGCGACCCAGGCGCGGACCAGCTCCCGCACCCGGGGGAGCTTGAGGCCGCGGTAGGCGATGACGCCCTTCATGTAGGCGTTGAACCAGGCCTGGGTGGCCTCGTCGGCGTGGGCCTCCAGGGCGTCCTGGAGGGCAGCTTCGGGCGGTGTGGACATGAGGTGACCTCGGCGTGAAAGGTTGGGCGGCTTCAAGCGTGACCCCCCCGGCTGCGTAAGCTCCGGGCTATCGCCCGGAGCAACGCAGCCGGTCCCCCCCGTGACGGCAACCCCCCCGGGGGCGTAACGTCGGGCGGGCAAAGCCCGACCCGACGAACGCCCCCGGTCCCCCCCGTGACGGGGGGACACCGACGGGTCGCTGGGGACGGCTGCGCGGCCCTCAGGCCGCGGGCGACCGCAGGGAGCAGGGAGCGCAGCGACGCGCTGTCGGTGTCCCCCCGTCACGGGGGGGACCGGCTGCGTTCCGCCGACGAGCGCAGCGAGGTCGGCGGTTACGCAGCCGGGGGGGTTGCCGTCACGGTGGGGACCGGGGCCGTTCGCCCAGGCCTTGCCTGGGCGTTACGGCCCCGGGGGGGTTGCTGCCCCCGGCTCCCCTTTATATCACGCGCGGTGTAGTGTATCGAAGGCGTGGCGGGGGGATGGACCCGAGGCACGACGAGGAGCGAGATGGCGCGCACGACACGACGGAGCGGAATCCTGTTGCACCCCACCAGCCTGCCTTCACCGGGCGGCATCGGGACGCTGGGCGCAGCCGCCCTCGCCTTCATCGACCAGCTGGCCGAGGCGGGGCAGCGGTGCTGGCAGCTCCTCCCGCTGGGGCCCCTGAGCTACGGCAACAGCCCCTACGCGGCCACCAGCGCGTTCGCGGGGAGCCCGCTCCTGATCGATCTGGAGGCGCTGGAGGCCGCGGGCTGGCTCGGGGGCGCGTGGCGCGACACCGCCCCGCCCGACGCCGCGCGGGTGGACTTCGTGGCCGTCATGGCGCACCGCCGCGCGGCCCTCGCCGCCGCGTTCGAGGGCTTCGAGGCGTCTGGGTCGGCGGCGGATCACGCCGCCTTCGCGGCCTTCTGCCAGGCCGAGGCGGCGTGGCTGGACGACTACGCCCGCTTCGTGGTCGCCTCCGAGCTGCACGACCTCCGCGCGTGGACCGAGTGGCCCGAGCCGCTGCGCCTCCGCCACCCCGAGGCGCTGGCGGCGCTGGACGCGGCGCACCCGCAGGCGCTGCGCCGCGCGCGCTTCGTGCAGTTCGCGTTCGCGCGCCAGTGGTCCGCGCTCCGGGAGCACGCCCGCGCGCGGGGGGTGGAGCTGATCGGGGACATCCCCATCTTCGTCGCCCTCAACAGCGCGGACGTCTGGGCCAACCAGGCGCTCTTCTACCTCGACGCCGCAGGGCAGCCCACCGTGGTGGCCGGCGTCCCGCCGGACTACTTCAGCGAGACGGGGCAGCGCTGGGGGAACCCCCTCTACCGCTGGGATCGCCACGCCGAGACCGGCTTCGCCTGGTGGATCGCCCGGCTGCGGCAGGCCTTCGCGTGCTTCGACACCGTGCGCGTCGATCACTTCCGGGGCTTCGCAGGCTATTGGGAGATCCCCGCCGCCTGCCCCACCGCCGTGGACGGGCGCTGGGTGCCAGGCCCCGGCCGCGCGCTCTTCGACGCCGCCGAGGCCGCCCTGGGCGCCCTCCCCGTCATCGCGGAGGACCTGGGGGAGATCACCCCGGACGTGGAGGCCCTCCGCGACGACCTGGGCTACCCCGGCATGAAGATCCTGCACTTCGCCTTCGGCGGCGACGCGGGCAACCCCCACCTGCCCCACCACCACCCCTTCGCCGCCGCGGTCTACACCGGCACCCACGACAACGACACCACCCGCGGCTGGTACGACGCCGCCGACGACAACGCCCGCGCCCACCTCTGGCGCTACGCCCGCGTCGGGCAGGAGGACCCCGTCTGGGGGCTCCTCGCCTTGGCCTGGTCCTCCCCGGCGGACCTGGCGGTGGCCCCGGCGCAGGATCTCCTGGGCCTCGGGGCCGAGGCGCGGATGAACGTCCCAGGCCGCCCCGACGGCAACTGGGAGTGGCGCCTCCTCCCTGGACAGCTCGACGAGGCCACCCTCGCCCGGCTCCGCGACCTCACCACCCTCTACGGACGCTCATGACCAAGCCGCTGCCCAACTCCCGCTTCATCCGCAACAAGATCGCCCTCCTCTACGAAGACGAGCACCTCCTGGTCATCGACAAGCCCGCCGGGCTCCTCTCGGTAGGCAACGACCGGGAGCGCGACCGGACCGCCTTCGCCTCCATGACCGACTACGTCCGCAAGGGCGACCCCAAGTCGCGGCGCCGGGTCTTCATCGTCCACCGCCTCGACAAGGACACCTCGGGCCTCCTGGTCATGGCGCGGACGGAGGCCGTGCAGAGCGCCCTCCAGGACGCCTGGGAGAGCACCGAGCGCACCTACCTCGCCGTGCTCCACGGCACGCCCAAGAAGGAGGAGGGGATCATCGAGAACTACCTGGCCGAAGACGACAACCACGTCGTCTACGTCACCCACGACCCGCGCCGCGGCAAGCTCGCCCGCACCGAGTACCGCGTCCTCCAGAGCACCGAGGACATGGCGCTCGTCCACATCAACCTCCTGACCGGGCGCAAGAACCAGCTCCGCGTCCACTTCGCAGGCATCGGGCACCCCATCGTGGGGGACACCAAGTACGGGGTGGGGCGGCAGCGCCTCCGCCGCCTCGCCTTGCACGCCCGCACCCTCAGCCTCACCCACCCGGTGACGCAGGAGCGGATGACCTGGGACGCCCAGGTCCCGCGAGACCTGCTCCGCCTCATGGGGCGCCTCGACCGCCGCGTGGTGGACTACCTCCACGCGGCCAACCGGGCGACGACCCCCCCGGCCCCGTAACCTCCTGTTCGCTGCGCTCTCAGGATGAACGGGACCGGTCCCCCCCGTGTCGTCAACCCCCCCGGGGGCGTAACGTCCAACCCTGCGGTATTGGACGAACGCCCCCGGTCCCCCCCGGTCGGGGGGGACACCGCCGGTATGGGGTGGGGAGGGGTGGGGACGGGTGGGGGCGGGTGGGTGTCTGCGCGGCTGGAGGCCGCGGGCGACCGCAGGGAGCGGGGAGCGCAGCGACGACGTGTCGGTGGCGAGCGAGCGCAGCGAGGGAGGTCGGTGTCCCCCCGTCACGGGGGGGACCGGCCCCGTTCCGCCGACGAAGC
>CAUJGC010000212.1 GCA_963169075.1 Myxococcota bacterium | reverse complement strand
GCGCTGGGGGTCCGCCGGGTCGTAGCCGCGCCGGAAGCCCAGCGCCACGGGGAAGCCCGCCACCTCCTGGCCGTCGCCGCCGAAGGCGTGGAGGCGACCGTCCGCCGTCGCGACGACGATCTCATCCCGCCCGTCGCCGTTCAGATCCCACAGCTTCGGGGAGCTCTCACCGGAGGTGCCCAGGTAGACCGGGAAGGCCGCCAGCATCGTCTCGTCGTGGTGCACGAACGCCGTCTTCCGGAACTCGCTCCGGACCTCGCCGCTCGGCCCCTGGGCCGTCACGCGCACCCGGAGGGTGATGGCGTCCTCGTGGGGCTCCTCCGTGCGGTTGCTCCAGTCAAAGCTCGGCGGCAGCGTGCTCAGGTCCAGCGCGCCCAGCTCGCCGTCGATCCCGGCGGTGGTCCCGCTGGTGATCTCGGTCCAGCCCCCCTTGGGGTCCGCGCCCAGCGCGTACTCCACCACATACGAGTACGACCCGTAGCGCGGCGCCGCCCCGTCCGCGCGCACGCCGATCCGCCCCGTGATCGAGAGCGTCTGCGTCCGCATCGGGTCCACCGTCTCGAACCAGTAGGGCGAGACGATGTCCACCTCCGGCGGGATCTGCCCCGACACCACCATGTCCACCGAGCGCCGCGCGTTGTTGCGCCCGTACCCGAAGTGGAAGTCCCACCCCTCCGCCGAGGGGAACTTCGTGTTGAAGCACTCCCCCTCCGGCGCCGCCGCCGGGTTGTCCCGGTTCTGGATCGGGATGAAGCAGCGGAAGAGCCCGTCGGTCCCGCACACCTCGTCCGCGTTGAACTGGTTGCAGGGCAGCCCCACCTTGCTCTCGTCCAGCGACTCCGGCACGTCGATGTCGTCGGCGCTCATGATCAGGACGCCGCGCACCTCCTCCGCGCTCAGCGGCGGCGTCAGCCCCGCCTGGAGCCCCGCCGCGTAGATCAGCCCCGCGTGACCCGAGGTCACGCCCGTCGCCTCCGACGAGCACCCGCCGCCCGGCGACGAGAGCAGGAGCTGGCCGCCGTGGTTGGTGCAGTTGTTGTAGTTGAGGAACGTCGTGGCCTCGTTGCGCGGCCCGTCATGCACGATCGCGTGGACGTAGACCGTGTGGTTGTTCGTCCCCGGCATGTTGTGGTGGAAGCTCAGCTCGTCCGCCGCCGAGGCGATGATCACCGTGTTGTTCGCATACGCGTACTCGATGGCCTGGATGCCGTGGGGCGTGTTGTTGATCGTCCCCAGCGCCTCCTGGATGACCTGCGCCCCCGAGTCCACCCCGAAGATCACCCCGTCCCCGAAGTCGTTGGCGTCCGTCACGAACGAGTCGCCCACGCGCACCATCAGGAGCGTGCACTCCGGGCACACCCCGATCCCGTCGATGCCGTTGTTCCCCTCCGCCCCCGAGTCCCGCGCCTCGCCGTTGCCGTGGCCGAAGCGGTTGTCATCGTAGGCGTTGTTGTCGTTCCAGAAGAAGTCCCACCCCGACACGTCGTCGAAGTAGCCGTTCCCGTCGTCGTCCACCCCGTCGCTGAAGTGCAGGATCAGATCCTCGGGGTCCACCATCCCGTTGCCGTTGCCCGGCGCCCCGTCCAGGCGCGCCAGCTCGTCCTCGGGGAAGAAGTGGGTGTAATCCTTGACGTTGAAGCGTCCGTCGCCGTTCACGTCGAAGGGGTCCCCGGCGTAGCCCTCCGGCACCCGCGGGCGGCGCCCGTCGGCGTCCAGCTCGCCCCGGTTCAGGTAGTATTTATTGACCAGATCCCGGTTGTCCCAGTAGACGCCCGAGTCCAGGACCGCGATCAGGACCTGGGGCGACCCCGGCGTCACCTGCCACGCCTTGTCCACCCACATCCCGGTCCCCAGCGGCAGCTCCGCCTGGCGGAACCCGGGGTTGTCTGCCCAGATCTCCGGGACGAACGACCAGAAGTTCCACTCGCCGCCCACCACGCGCCCCTGACCGTCGCGCTGGAGGTAGCCTGGATCGTTGGGCGGGTCCAGGAGCGGGTCCTCATCCGGGCCGTTCGGCCACGCCCCGACCTCGCTGGCGAGCACCGCCAGCCCCACCGTGGTTGCTATGGCCGCCGCTGCGGCCGCCCATCGACGCTGCATCATCCGATCACCTCATCCTGTCGGGTCCGTTCGCCCAGCGCCTCGCGGCGTGCGCGGCGAGGCTGCGCGTGCTCATGAAGGCGCGCATCGGGGCGCATCGTAGCAGCAAGAGGGGCTTTTGGCGACACCCGGTGTCGCTTCACGCACTCTGCACACCCGCACCCTTTACACCAGCGCCGCGCTGGTCTACTCCATGGGGGCTGAGGCGTCGCGGGCTCTCGCCCTCCCCCCTCTCTCTGCGTTTCCGCTCCGGCCGCCGCGACGCCGGAGCGCGTGAGGTGAGCATGAATCGCAAGGCGCTGCTGACCCTCGTGGTCGTCTTTGGCTTCCTGATCTCCGCCTTCTTCCTCTTCGCGCTCCTCGTCCTGGCCAGCGCAGGCCAGGAGGGGGCGATCACAGGTGAGGGGCTGGGCATCGTGGAGGTCGTCGGCCCCATCACGGACAGCCGCGAGACCGTGGAGCAGCTCCGCAAGTTCTCCGAGAACGAGCGCATCAAAGGTATCATCGTCCGGATCGACAGCCCCGGCGGCGCCGTCGCGCCCAGCCAGGAGATCCACGACGCGGTGCTGGAGGCGCGCAAGAAGAAGAAGGTCGTCGCCTCGATGGGCTCCACGGCGGCCTCCGGCGGCTACTACATCGCCTGCGCTGCCGACCGCATCTACGCCAACCCGGGCACCATCACCGGCTCCATCGGCGTCATCACCCAGCTCACCAACTTCCAGGAGCTGGCCGAGCTGGCCCGCGTGGACGTGGTCACCATCAAGAGCGGCAAGTACAAAGATACCGGAAATCCTTTTCGTGAGTTCACCGAGGAGGATCGCCAGTTCTTTCAGCAGATGGTCATGAACATCTACGAGCAGTTCATCCGCGACGTCGCCAAGGCGCGCAAGATGGAGGTGGACGAGGTCCGCCAGCTCGCAGACGGTCGCGTCTACACCGGCGAGCAGGCCAAGGCCAACAAGCTCGTCGATGAGCTCGGCAGCCTGGAGGCGGCGATCGCCTGGCTCGGCCAGGAGACAGGCTTCAAAGAGCGCCCCCAGGTCTTCTATCCCCCCCGCAAGGAGGACGACGTCCTCCAGCAGCTCCTCCGCGGCACGGCCCAGGGCGTCACCGAAGGCGTCGTCCAGGGCGTGCGACAGGGCGCGACCCCTGTGGTGGAGTACCGCTGGAGCGGCCCCTTCTAGAACGCGCCTGCCCCCCCCGGAGCCCCCATGGCTACCCACACCCCCCGCCGATCGGCGCTGCCCTGCGCAGCGCTCCTCGCCGCGAGCCTCCTCCTCGTCGCTGCCCCGCGCCTCGCCAGCGCGCAGGAGGGCGGCGGCGTGACGATCAAGACCGCCGACGCCCCCCCCGCCGACACCAGCGAGCAGGATCGGCGCAAGCAGCTCGTCCGCCTCGCCTCCGGCGAGCCGCGCTACAAAGACCCCCAGGGCCGCGTCTACACCCTGGAGTCCCTCATCGAGCGCGCCATGGAGGTCAACCCCCAGGTCGTCGCCCGCAAGTACGCCCAGCTCTTCGCCGAGCAGCGCCAGGGCGAGGCCGACTGGGCCATGTTCCCCGAGATCGAGATCAACGGGCGCCTCACCTACGTCCCCAACGAGCCCGACTTCAACGCCGTCCAGGACAACCTGGAGGAGTACTTCGCCCTCAACATCGGGCCCCTCTTCCAGACCACCGTCCGCATCGTCTTCCCCATCACCACCTTCGGGAAGATCAACAACCTCCAGGCCCTCGCCGCGCTCGGCGTCGATCAGGGCGAGCTGGAGACCGCCAAGCTCCGCCTGGAGATCATCCGCAAGCTCCGCGAAGCCTACCTCAGCGTCCAGCTCGGCAAGCTCATTGAGGCCCTCTCCATCGACGGCTCCCAGGTCATCAGCGACGAGGTGGCCCGCATGGACGAGGCCCGCGAGTTCGGTGACGAGGAGATCGACGTCGTCGAGCTGCGCAAGCTCCAGATCTACGAGGCCGAGCTGGGCACCCGCGAGATCGACAACCAGCGCCTCATCCGCCTCACCCACCTCGCCCTGGGCACCCTCGTCCAGCTCGACGCCGACACCTTCGACGTCACACACTTCGACGAGGACTCCCCCCTCCCCGCCCTCCCGACCCTGGCCGCCTGCCAGACCATCGCCAGAGATCACCGCCCCGACGTGACCCTCCTCGCCAAGGCCGTCGAGGCCCGGCGCCTCCAATACGATCTGGAGATCGCGGACTTCTACCCCGACGTCTTCTTCGCCGTGGACTCCAGCTTCTCCGTCTCCACCGTCGAGGCCCCCAACCAGACCGGCTTCGTCTCGGCCACCGAAGACTCCCCGCCGATCCCCATCGAGGTCGAGCCCCTCAACGATCCGTTCAACTTCAATCGTCTCGCGTTTGCGTTTGGCTTCCGCCTCAAGATCAACCCGGTCAACCAATACTGGAAGATCAAGCAGGCCCGCTCCAAGCTCGACGAGACCGAGAGCCTCCGCGAGCTGGCCCTCCAGGGCATCGAGCTGGAGATCGCCAAGCAGTGGCACGAGGCCAACGACCACCGCCGCAAGGTCGAGGTGCTGGAGCGCCGCCTCAAGGCCGCCGAGCGCTGGCGCAACCAGGTCGCCGTCGCCTTCGAGGCCGGCGGCTCCAACTTCAACGACTTCATCAACCCCCTCAAGGCCTACTACGAGGCGCGCCTCCTCCTCATCAAGGGCCGCTACGACTACCTCGTCTCCCTCGCCTATCTGGCGGAGAAGCTCGGCGTGACCGAGATCGGCGGCATTCAGCCCGCCGATGAATGAACGCGCCGCGGCGCCGTCCAAGCCTACAGGTGCCCGAGCCGGGCGCCACGACCCCCACCGCAAGGAGCACTCGGCCATGACGCTGCGCCTCGCCTCTCCCCTCCGCCGCCTCGGCGCCTCCTTCGGCGCTGCCCTCCTCACCCTCCTCATCGCCATCCCCGCCTTCGCCGGTCCTCCCACCGACTTCGTCAAGGCCAAGAGCGACAAGCTCTTCAACATCATCAACCAGCCCGTCGGCAAGGAGCGCACCGCAGCCCTCAAGACCGAGGTCCACACCCTCGTGGACTACGAGGAGCTGGCCAAGCGCGCCCTGGGGCAGCACTGGGAGAAGCGCACCCCCGCCGAGAAGCAGGAGTTCATCGGGCTCCTGGAGGAGCTGGTCGAGCTGAACTACGCCAACCGCTTCAAGTCCGGCTCCAAAGAGGCCAGCTACAAGGTCCGCTACACCGACGAGAAGGTCCGCGAGAAGACCCGCCAGGCCATCGTCAAGACCATGGTGGACTACGGCGGCGAGAGCACCGGCCTCGACTACAAGCTCCTCCAGCGTGAAGGCGCCGCCCCCGGCGAGTTCACCATCTACGATGTCGTCTTCGATGACATCTCCCTGGAGGAGACCTACCGCGACTCCTACGTCCCCATCATCGACAAGGAGGGCTGGCCCTCTCTCATCAAGCGCATGAAGGACCGCCTGGCGGAGCTGCGCAAGGGGTGACCCCCCCGGCTCCGTAACCTCCGGCTCCGCTTCGCTTCACCGGAGGCACGGAGCCGGCCCCCCCTATGCAGGGGGGGCACCGACGTGCTCCTCGCTCGCCACACGCGTGCGCCATCCCAGCGACGGTGCTCCCCCCTTCATAGGGGGAGCCGGCGGCGTTGCTCCTGTGAGCGAAGCGAGCAGGAGCTTACGCCGCCGAGGGGGTCACGCCTCCTCGACCACATAGAGCTC
>CAUJGC010000211.1 GCA_963169075.1 Myxococcota bacterium | reverse complement strand
CCTCGCCCTCGTCCTCGCCGCGGGCCTCGGCGCCACCTTCGCCAACAAGGCCCTCGCGCCGCGCGGCCCCAAGGCCCTCGCCGCCTCCCTCCTCACCACGCTCCTCCTCACCACCGGCGGCGGCGCCCTCGCCACGACCCTCCTCTACCGCGCCGACCTCGCCCAGCACCTCACCGCCCGCGGCGCCGACGTCCAGAGCACCCGCGACGCCGCCGCCCAGGTCGGGCTCCACCCCGAGCGCCTCCACGCGCTCCTCAACCGCGCCGACCGACACGTCACCGGCGCCGCTGGCTACCTCGCCCCCCCAGACGCCCTCGCCGCCACGCCCGACCCCGGCCCCCTCGCTGCCTCCCGCCTCGCCGCCGGACGCTCCTCCATCATCTGGATCGCAGGGCTGATCTTGATGGCGATTCTTATGCTTTTGCATAAGAAAATGGCTGAAATATCGCTCGAACTCCGCGACAAGCCCCACGCCTACCTCTACGTCGCACCCTCCCTCCTCGGGATGCTCGTCCTCGTCTTCATCCCCTTCGCCTTCGGCGTCGGGCTCAGCGCCTTCGACAACGACGCCAGACGCTACTACTTCGTCGGCCTCGACAACTTCATCGAGATCTTCACCGGCTCGCGCGCCGGAGACGTCTCCTTCTACTGGACCCTCTTCGTCACCGTCCTCTGGACCGCCCTCAACATCACCCTCCACGTCGGCGTCGGACTCGGACTCGCCCTCATCCTCAAGCGGCCCACACTCCGCTTCAAGCGCCTCTACCGCGTCCTCCTCATCATCCCCTGGGCCGTCCCCAACTACATCACCGCCCTCATCTGGAAGGGCATGTTCAATAAAGAGTTCGGCGCCGTGAACCTCTTCATTGAAAAAACGCAGCTCCTCCTCGGCTTCGAGCCCTCACGCATCGACTGGCTCGGCGGAGGCTTCCTCACCGCCTTCACCGCCAACCTCGTCACCAACACCTGGCTCGGCTTCCCCTTCATGATGGTCGTCTCCCTCGGCGCCCTCCAGTCCATCCCCCAGGAGCTCTACGAGGCCGCTGAGGTCGACGGCGCCTCCCGATGGCAGCAGCTGCGCCTCATCACCCTCCCCCTCCTCAAGCCCGCCCTCTTCCCCGCCATCATCCTCGGCACCATCTGGACCTTCAACATGTTCAACATCATCTACCTCGTCTCCGGCGGCGGACCCAACAACTCCACCGAGATCCTCATCACCGACGCCTACCGCGCCTTCGACGTCCTCGGACGCTACGGCTTCGCCGCCGCCTACTCCGTCGTCATCTTCGGCATCCTCCTCCTCTACACCCTCATCACCAACCGCATCACCCAGGCCACCGAGGGAGCACTCGAATGAAGACCACCTCCCTCCTCACCTCCGCGCTCACCCACGTCGCCCTCGTCCTCTTCTCCGCCGCCGTCCTCTACCCCATCCTCTGGGTCGTCTCCATGGCCCTCACACCCCAGCAGGGCTTCTCCATGAGCCTGCTCCCCATCCCCCAGGACCCCACCCTCGACAACTTCGCCTACGTCGTCTCCACCACCGGCAGCGACGGCTCCTGGCTCTTCGGACAGCAGCTCCTCAACTCCCTCATCATCTCCACCCTCACCACCCTCTGCGGCATCGCCATGGCCTGCACCGCGGGCTACGCCTTCAGCCGCTTCCGCTTCACCGGGCGACGCACCGGCCTGATGATGTTCCTCGTCAGCCAGATGTTCCCCGGCACCCTCATGATGATCCCCCTCTACGTCATCCTCGACAGCCTCGGCCTCCTCAACCAGACCCTCGGCCTCGTCCTCGTCTACTCCACCTCCTCCATCCCCTTCTGCGTCTGGATGCTCAAAGGCTACTTCGACACCATCCCCCAGAGCCTCGAAGAGTCCGCCATCATCGACGGCGCCTCCCAGTTCACCATCTTCTGGCGCGTCATCCTCCCCCTCGCCAGGCCCGCCATCGCCGTCACCGCGCTCTTCTCCTTCATGACCGCCTGGAACGAGTTCATCCTCGCCACCACCTTCATGAGCCAGGAGTCCGCCTACACCCTCCCCGTCACCCTCCGCAACTACGTCGGAGAGCACTCCACCTACTGGGGCTACTTCGCCGCAGGCGCCGTCCTCGTCTCCATCCCCGTCATGGCCCTCTTCTTCGCCCTCCAGCGCTACCTCGTCGGCGGCCTCACCGCGGGCGCGGTCAAGGGCTGAACTGTCGCGCGTCGTGTCGCGTGTTGAGCCGGCCGTGGCGCTTTTGTATACAATGCGCCTTGTCGACCTCGCTCAGATGTCCATCTTCGGCTGGCATGTTTGATGCGGTATCCGCCTGGAGGGCCGCGCTTGTATACGGGACAGATCGCCCCGACGCGGCCCGCTGATCAACACCACCCCGCTGCCTGGAGCACACCCCATGAAGAGAGCACGCCACACCCCCTTCGCCGCTGCCGCCTTCACCGCCCTGGCCCTCTGCGCTGGGCTCTCCCTCGCGCTACCCCAGACCGCCCACGCCGATAACATCCGCACCCCAGGCGGCATCGGCCTGGGCCTCGGCTCGGGCACCGTCTCCAATGGACTCTCAGGCAAGCTCTTCCTCTCCGATGGCAACGCCCTCCAGCTCGTCGTCGGCACCTGGGGCGGCGGCGGCTACAAGGACCGCTATGGCAACTTCCACGGCCTCGGCCTCAGCGCCGACTACCTCCTGGAGATGCCTGCTATCGCCTCCGGAAGCGTCGTCGAGCTGGCCTGGAACATCGGCGGCGGCGTCGGCGTCGGCCTCGATGATGACGCCTTCGGGCTCGCGGGCGCCTTCATCGCCGGACTGGAGTTCAACTTCGTCCCCCTCCCCATCTCCCTCGTCCTCGAATACCGACCCACCCTCGGCGTCGCGCCCGGCCTCGGCTTCGATCTCATCGACTTCACCGGGCACCTGCGTGTTCACTTTTGATACACACCCTGCGCTTGGGTTCGCCTAAGGCGCCTACATCACTGCGTATACGTACCCTAAAAAGATACCGGTGCATCAAAACGCACCTGCATCTCGCGGGGGGGTGTGCTAGGCTGCGTCTCGGCACAGCGTTGAGGTTCCACCCTCACACCCCTACCCCCCCCCTGCGAGGTGACCCATGGATAACCTCAAGACCGAGACGACTCTGGAGTCACCTGCTGAAGCGACCGCATCAAGCGGTCAGCCTGCGCCGCGCCCACAGGACTTCTCGGGCCCCCACCGCCGCGTACCCCCCTCCTCCTCCTCCATGCGCGCCCTGCGGCGCCCTGAGCCGCGCATCACCCCCAGCTCCACCATGCGCGGCGCGCCGCTGCCCCCCAGCATCGACATCAACCTCATCCAGCCCCTCCTCGCTCCCCTGGCGGAGTTTGACGGCTTCATCGCCTCCCTCCTCATCGAGCGCTACCTCGGGCACGCCCTCTACACCCTCAACCCCAACAAGCACGAGCTGGAGAACGTCGCCACCCTCGCCGCCCGGGGCCTCAACCTCCACATGGATCTCCTCCACCTCCACGGCGAAACCGATGATCTTCAGGATCTCCTGATCACCTCGCCGCAGCGCTTCCTCGTCTTCAGACCCCTCGCAGAGAGCCGCAACCTCTTCCTCATCCTCCTCCTGGATCGACACCGCGCCAACCTCGGCATGGCGCGCCTCCGGCTGGAGCAGGTCGAGCGCCTGCTCAGCGAGCACATCCGCGCCACGCGCCCCCGCGCAGGCGCCTGAGCGCGACAGCACGCGATCATGGACACTTTGCGACAAAACGCACCACCTCGCGCCATCTCTGCACAGCCGCGCTTGACAGCGCGCCCCCCTGCTCTGATCATCTAGGAGGTTCGTCGTGGCTGCTTCACCCGATGTGCTCAAGCAGGCGCCCGCTCAACCCCACCGCAAGGCGTGGGACTCTATGTCTGACGAGAACAACCGCGAGATGGACATCGCACAGCTCATCTCCAGCCAGCTCACCGAGGACGAGGAGGGGCCGCACACGCCCGCCTCGCTCGACGACGCGCCGCCTCACCCCGAGCTGGCGCCGCGCTGGGACAAGAGCCCCACGGTGCCCGTCGTGCGCGCCCGCAACAAGCGCGGACAGCACGCCCCCTCGGCCCACGACGGACGCCTCCCCGAGACCTCCATCCTCCGCAAGGCCCGCGTCCCGCGCTCCGTCCAGGCGCTCATCGACGAGCGACACCAACAACGCCTCAACGCCGCCCGCGCCGAGGAAGACGCGCCGCCCAGCCCGCCCACGCGCCCCAACGCCGCCTCGCTCCCCAAGCAGGACGCGCAGCCCGCCATCGCTCCCGCGCGCCTCGCCCCCATCCAGGAGGCCCTCGCCACGCTCCGCGAGCTGAACGGTTACCGCGCCTGTCTCCTCGTCACAGCCCCCGCTGGCGCCCCCGTCCTGACCGATCTCCGAGCGACTCCGCCCCTCTCCGAGGCCGAAGCCACCACCCTCCGCCTCCTCGCACAGCGCTACGCCTCCACCTTCGAGGCCTTCTTCCCCTCCAGGGGCGGCGCCGAGAGCGCCGCCGCGCCCAGCGAGATCTTCGTCAGCTTCGGCGAGGAGACGCACATCATCCGCCGCATCCACGAGCCCACACCGATCGTCTGCATGCTGATCCTGGAGGGGGCCGACCTCAACGTCGGCCTCGCGCGCTTCAAGCTGGCCGACGTCGCCGCCGCGCTTCAGGCCTGAACGACGCCCTCCAGGGCGAGGCGCGCCAGCGCCTCGTTCCCCTCGGCGCGCTGGAGCAGCAGCGCCACATAGCCCGCCTGCCCGGAAGCGCGCCTGCACAGGAGGATCACCTCCCCCGTCGTCAGCGCGACCTCCTCCGGCGCCGCGTAGCCTGCGCCCGCCCAGGAGCCCACCAGCTCCCGCAGCGCGCCGCGCAGCACCGACGCCTCCAGCCGCCCCCGCGCCTCCACCACCTCCCCCGACGCGCTCACCTGCGCGCACGCCATGAAGCCGCCCAGCTCCCCGAGCGACGCCAGCGCGAGGCGGCCTGCGCGCCCCGCGCAGCGCCCGGCGCCGGCCGGGCGCGCCCGGTGGGGCGCGTGGAGGGAGGCATTGGCGCATCCGGCCCTGTCG
>CAUJGC010000210.1 GCA_963169075.1 Myxococcota bacterium | reverse complement strand
CAGAGGGGCGGGGGCCCCCCCCGGCGCCGGGCGGGGGGGGGGGGGGCCGGGCGCGCGGGGCGCGCCCGCCGCCGCCAGGTGCGCGTCGTCCAGGAAGAGCAGCGCGTCGTCGTAGACCTTGTCCGCCAGCGCGTAGAGGATGCGCGCCTTGAGCCACATGTAGCGGTGCTGCGCGCCCATCGTGTCGGCCAGCGTCGCCAGGTTGCCCGGCATCGGCAGCTCCACGAAGTAGCGCGTCAGCAGGAAGAGATCCACCAGCCGCGTCCTGAAGCCACCCGCCGCCCGGCCGATCCGCTTGAGCGCCTTCACCGCGCGCAGCGTCAGCGGGTCCTCGGGCTGGGCGGTGAAGTGGGCGTCCTCCTGCGGCGCGCTCACCACGGGCTGCTCAAACTCCACCGACGCCTCGACCTGCTCCAGGATCGAGATCAGCGTGTTCTCTGCCCGCGCCGACGACGGGAAGTCCGCCACCATCGCCTGCACCAGCCCCCGCGTCCGCTCCGCCAGGTCTGCCTTGCCCTGCCGGATCACCGCCTTGAGCTTCTCCCGATCCCGGAAGAGCGGCGTCCCGTCCAGCGACGACGCCGGCGCGTCGCCCAGCTCGCGGGCGAAGTCCGCCTCCGCCTCCAGCGTCTTGAGCGTGACCGCCAGCGCCGCCGTGTGCGCCTCGTGCAGCTCCCGGAGCTGCGCCGCCAGCGCCGCGTGGCGCTCCCGCAGGTAGCCCCGCTCCACCCCGGCGTAGATCCGCAGCAGCCGACGCCGCAGCTTCAAGAGCGGCTCGTTGAGCGCGTCCTCACTGAAGCGCGGCGACGCGAAGGTCGCGATCAGCTCCGAGGCCTGACGACGCCCGAACTCCTTCTGGAGCTTGAGGTTGTCCGCCTCGACCAGCCCCACCTCCGCGCCGTCTGGCGCCCCGTGGCCGTGCCCCTCCTCCTGCGACGCGCCGTGCCCCCCGTGGCTCCCCCCCCCAGCGCCCACCTCGCCGGCCTGCGTCAGCGCCACCTTCAGCAGCGTCGGCCCGACGACGATGTTGCCCAGGATGGTCGCCATGATGATCGTCTGGAAGTCCGCAGCCCACGGGATCTTCCCCGTCGCCAGCGCCGCCAGCGTCAGCGTCACCCCCGCCTGGGGGAACATCCCCATCCAGAGGCGCTTCTGGATGCCCTCGGGCGCCTTCGCCAGCTTCACGCCCGCCTGCGTGCCCAGGAACATGAAGATCGCGCGCACGACCACATACACCAGCGCGATCACCCAGAAGTCCTTCAGCGCCGCCAGCTGGAGCTTCGCCGCCGCGATGGTGAAGAAGACCACGAAGACCGGCAGCGAGAGCCGCTCCAGCTCATGGATCAGCACATGCCCCAGATCCAGCCGCTCCTCCTCCGCCAGCTGCTCCGGGCTGTAGGGGCGACGCACCAGGTGGGTCCGGATCCCGCGCCAGATCACGAACGGGATCTTGTTCGCGATGAAGAACCCCGCCACGATGAACATCAAGAGCGCCTCGATGTGGAGCTGGCGCGCCACCCACATCCCCACAAAGACCACCCCCACCACGAAGAGCAGCATCTCCGCCCGCACCCAGCGGAGGTAGATCCACATCAAGCACCCCAGGATCGCCCCGACGATGATCGCGCCGCCCAGCTCCTCCGCGATCAAGAGCAGCGCCGACGCCGAGAACCCTCCCCCTGACGGGTCCAGGAGCGCCGCAGCCACCGCCAGGCACGTCAAGAAAAGCACCACCGTCGAAACATCCTTCGCCACCACCAGCCCTAGCGTCGCCCGCTTCAGCGGCCCCTGCGCCCCCGTCTCCGTGATGACCGCCAGCGTCGTCGAGGGGCTCGTCCCCACCGCCAGCGCCCCGAAGAGCAGCACCGCCGCCACGATCCCCATCGTCTGCCCCACCCCCAGAAAGGGCATCGTCCCCGGCAGGAGCCACGCCAGCGCAGCCACCGCCGCGCCCACCGCCGCGAAGACCAGCAGCGTCTCCATCAAGAGCGTGAAGGCGATCGTCCGCGCGTCCTGGCGCAGCTGGTTCACCAGCAGCTCACCCCCGGCCGTCAGCCCGATCAACCCCTGCGCCAGCGCGTTGATCAGCGAGAGATCCTCCACCACGTCCGAGCCGAAGAGCGCCTTGGTCCCCTCACCGAAGATCAGCGGCGCCAGGTGCGGCCCGAAGAGCACCCCCGTGATGATGTAGCCCACCAGCTTCGGCGGCCCGAAGCGCTGCACCACCTCACCGATCGTGTACGCCGCCAGCAGGATGAACCCCGACGCCGCCAACACCTTCGGCTCAAACGGCAGCTGGCTCGACTGGCTGAACTCAAAGAAGAGCAGCCCGAACATCATCAGGGCCAGCGTAGCGATGGTCAGAAACTTACGCACGGCTCAATCCTTCCAGAAGTCGGGCATCAAGAGCGTCAAGATCGCATAGAACTCCAGGCGACCCAGGATCATACAGAAGCTCAACACCATCTTCCCGCTCGACGGGATGAACGCGAAGCTCTCCACCGGACCCACCAGCCGCAGCCCCGGGCCGATGTTGAAGAGCGTCGCCGCCACCGAGGTCGTCGCCGTCACGATGTCCAGGCCCAGCGACGTCATGTAGATCGACGCCAGCGCGAACACCGCCACCGAGAGCGCAAAGAACGCCAGGATCCCCGACACCACCTCCCGGTTCACCGGCTTGCCGCTGATCTTCACCACATGCACCGACGCGGGGCGCACCACCTTCTTGGCCTCCTGCACGATGGCCTTGAAGACCACCATGATGCGGAAGACCTTGATCCCGCCCGCCGTCGAGCCCGCCATCCCACCCACGAACATCAGCGACACCAGGATCAGCTGCGAGAGCGGCGGGTAGAGGTCGAAGTTGTCCGTCCCGAACCCCGTCGTCGTGATCACCCCCGCCACCTGGAACGCCGCGAAGCGCAGGCTGCTCCAGACCGTCTCGTGCTTCGCCGCGTCCGGCGTCCCCGGCGTCCCCGTCCCCCAGATGTTCAACGTCAGGATCAGCGTCGCCGCCCCCACGAGGATCAGGTACACCCAGAGCTCGCGGTCCCGCACCGCCCGGCGCCACCCCCCGCGCTGCGCCAGGTAGTAGAGCGAGAAGTTCACCCCCGCCAGGATCATGAAGACCGTCAACACCCCGTCGATCAGCGCCGAGTCGAACCCCGCCACCGACGCGTTCAACGTCGAGAACCCCCCCGTCGCCATCGTCGCCATCGCGTGGATCAAGGCGTTGTGCAGATCCATCTCCGCGTTCGGGCTCAAGCCCGCCGCCACCGCCTCCTCCTGCGTCGGACCCACGACATAGAGGATCAGCGCAAGAACAACAGTAAATGCAGCGTATATTCTATACAAAGACCAGCTCGTCTCGCGGATCTTGGGCCGCAGCCCCTCCGTGATCGGCCCCGGCACCTCCGACTTGAAGAGGAGCTTCCCCCCCGCGCCCAGGCGCGGGAAGACCGCGATGAAGAGCACGATGATCCCCATCCCACCAAGCCAGTGCGTCATCCCGCGCCACCAGTGCAGCGCCTCCGAGAGCCCCTCGATGTTCGTCAACACCGTCGAGCCCGTCGTCGTAAACCCCGAGATCGTCTCGAAATAGGCGTCCGCCGGGTTCGTGAACGCGCCGTCCAGCAGGTAGGGCAGCCCCCCGAACACCCCCAGCAGCAGCCACGACACCCCCACGATGAAGAGCGCCTCCTTGTGGTAGATCGTGTGATCCACCGCCCGACGACCAAAACCCCAGAGCCCAAGCCCCACCAGGAGCGTGATCCCCACCGAGCCCAGGAACGCCAGCACCGTGCTCCACCCGTCCACCCGCACCAGCCCCTCCCACCCCAGCCGGAACGACCACGGGATCGAGGTCGCCATCATCCCCGCCAGGACCATCAGGAGCACACCCAGGAGCTTGCAGATCGGTCGCGCGCGCATCGGCCTCCCCTACCCCAGCATCGTCGGGCGGCGGAACATGCGCTCCACCGCAGGCCGCTGACGCGGCGTCGTGAACACCACCACGCGATCCCCCGGCTGGATCGTGTCCATGCCCCGCGGCACATAGGCCCCGCGCTGCCCCACCACCGCGCAGATGTTCGCGCCCCGCGGGAAGTTCACCTTCATGATCGGCCCCGCCGTGATCCGCGCGTCCTTCGTCGCCATGAACTCCAGGAACTCGCCGCGCCCGTCCAGCACGGGGCGGATCGAGAGCACCTCCCCCGCCCGCACGTACTTCAACACCTGGCGCGCCATCGTCAGCCGCGGCGAGAGCGTCGCGTCCACACCCAGGCGCTCGCACACCGCCGCATACGCCGGCTTGTGCACCAGCGCCAGCGTCCGCCGCGCCCCCGCCTGCTTCGCCAGCAGCGCCGTCATCAGGTTCACCTCGTCGGCGTCCGACGCCGCGATGAAGGCGTCTGCCCGCTCCACGCCCTCCTCCTCCAGCAGGTGCATGTCCGTCGCGTCCGCGTTCAGCACCGTCACCGTGTCCGAGAGCTGCTCCTTGAGCTGGAAGCACCGCGCCCGATCCCGCTCGATCATGATGACCTTGATGCCGTCCGTCACCAGCGCCTTCGCCAGGTGCACCCCGATCTCCGAGCCCCCCACGATCACCACCTTGTGGATGAAGCGACGACGCTCCCGCTCAAAGAGCTTCTCGATGGCCGGGATCTGCTCGATGCGCCCCACGCAGAGCACCTCGTCGCCCGCCTGGATCGCGTGCGACCCCGAGGGCACGATCAGCTGCCCCTCCCGCTCGATCGCCGCGATCAGCGTGTTCTCCGGCAGCTTCAGATCCCGCAGCGGCTTGCCCACCGGCCCCGCCTTCTCCAGCACGTGCAGCTGCACCATCTCGATCCGGTTGTCCGCGAAGTCCTCCACCGCCACCGCCGACGCCGAGCGCACCAGCTTGTGCAGCTCCACCGCCACCAGCACCTTCGGGTTCACCACCAGATCGATGCCGCCGAACATGTCCGACACCAGCCCCCGGTCGTCGGGGTAGTACACCGCGCTCGACACACGCGCGATCACCCGGCGCGCCCCCAGCTGCTTCGCAGAGAGCGCCGCCAGCATGTTGATCTCGTCGTTGTCCGTCACCGCGCACACCAGATCCGCGCTCCGCACGTTGGCCTGATGCAGGATCGACGCCGACGCCGCGTGCCCCTGGAGCACCAGCGCGTCAAAGGCGTCCTCCGCCGCCGCCAGCGCCGCCGCGTCCTGATCGATGATCACCACGTCGTGCTCCTCCTCCAGGAGCACGCTGGCGATGTGCTTGCCGACCTCCCCCATACCGATGATGACGATGTTCATCTCACTCCTCGCGCCGCCTGGGGCACCTCAGCTCCCGCCGCTGCCCGGCGGCTCCACAACACCGGGCGAACGCCCCCCCTCGCTCGCATACATCTCCTCCGGCGGCAGCTGCGAGCGCGCGTCGATCTCCCCGGCGTTGATCAGCAGGTTCCGCGTCGCGCGCACCGCCGAGAACTCGTTGATCAGCACGCTCGCCAGGATGATCGTCGCCAGCATCGCCGAGAGGTCATGCGTCGGGTCCAGCACCGAGAGCACCACCTCACCGCCCCCCTCGCCCCACCCCGCCCGCAGCGCCTCGAACCCCTGCGGCGTCACCTCCCCAAGCTGCAGGAGCCGCCCGTGCACCTCCGCCCCAAGCGGCACCTTCGGCCCGTAGACCTGCACGTAGTTGAGCACCATCGCCACCGAGAGCCCACCCTGCGCCATCAAGGCCGCCCCGATGCCGCGCACATGCAGCAGCTTGTTGTGATCCCGCCCAGGGCTCCCCGAGGCGTTCTGCGGCGCCGCTGACGTCGCCGCCGCCGCCCGCCCCCCCAGCCACTTCCCCCCGTTGCGCGCCACCAGATAGAGCGGGATCAACGCCAACGCCCACCACGACGGCCACGGCACCCACGCCACCCCCGCGAAGAAGTAGAGCACGATGTAGAAGGGCTTCTCCACCCGCTCCAGCTCCGTCAAGAGGCGCTCGTGGTAGCGGCTGGTGTTCGCCAGCGTCAAACCGGCAAAGAAATTGATAAAAATCGGTGATAATTTAAGATAATAGGCCACCCCCGTCGCGAAGCAGATGATCCCCACGATCGCCAGCAGGAGCTTCGTGTCCGCGTCCTCGTTCCCCAGAAAGAGCGAGAAGAGGAGCCCCACCACCACCCCCACCAACACCTGGATCACCAGCCACTCCACCGTCGTCAACGAGCGCCCGAACGCCGACTCGTTGGGGTGCGCGATGCAGAAGACCAGCCCGAAGACCAGGATCGCCAGCACCTCCGAGAGCTCCGCCACGTTCACCACGAAGCGCGACATCTGCCCCCGCGCCCGGTAGCGCGCCACCGTCTGCGCGATGGGCGTCGCCGCCGACACCATCGCCGTCGCCACCAGCAGCAGCACCATCGGCATCAGCGGCTCCAGCGACGGCACCAGCCGACCCAGCGAGAACCCCTCCGGGTGCTGCACCGTCGCCCAGGGCCACCCCGGCGGCACCCCGTGCTCGCCCCAGAACCCCTGGTCCCCGGAGAAGAGCAGGAGCCCCCCCACCGCCGCCCCCCCCACCACCAGCGCCGTCACCAGGTTGATCACCAGCGACGCCCGCAGCTCCTCGAAGTCGAACGCGTCGTTCCGACGCCGGAACGACACCCGCAGCCCCGCCAGGAGCCCGATGGAGCCGATGCCCAGCGTGATCGCGGGCGCCAGCGACTGCACCACGTCGGCGCTGATCAAGACCAGCGCCGCAGGCTCCTCCGCGCCGCGCAGCC
>CAUJGC010000209.1 GCA_963169075.1 Myxococcota bacterium | reverse complement strand
GGCGGGGGCGGTGGACCGGGGGTGGCTGGGGCCGCTGGTGTGGAGCGACGACGCGGAGCGGCGGCTGCGGCTGCTGGCGCCGCTCCTGGTGGACTGGGAGGATCGGCGCACGGGGGCGGCGCTGACGACGGCGGCGCTGCTCTACTGGCGCTGGCGGAGCGGCGCGGCGGACGGGGTGGAGCGGTCGCTGGACGCGCTGGCGCCGCTCTTTGTGCGCTACCGGGCCTCGGGGCCGGAGGGAGAGGAGGGGTTCACGACGGCCGGGCCGGCGTTCTGGTATGGGGGGCGCTACGGGCGGGGGTTCGGGCTGGCGCCGCTCCTGTGGTGGGATCGGGAGGAGCTGGCGGGGGGCGGGGAGCGGGGTCACGAGGTGGTGCTGCCGCTCTGGTGGCGCTGGTTTGACGAGGGGGCGGGGACGTCCAACCTGATCGCCGGGCCGCTCTACAGCCTGGAGTCGCCGCAGGCGCAGAGCTGGGGGCTGGCGCCGCTCTACATGGGCCACGCGGAGCAGACGCCGCAGGGGGAGGCGGGGTGGAGCGTGCTCCTGCCGCTCTTCTGGCAGCGCTACGGCTTCGCGGCGGACGGCAGCCGGGAGGAGCTGCTCTTGACGCCGGTGGGGTTCAAGCACCGGCGCGGGGATCGGGAGCTGGCGCTTCTGCTCAACCTCTTGCATATGCAAGATGGAGACGAGAGCACCGACGTCCTCTTCTCGCTGGTCTACCGGAGCGCCGGGCCGACCCACAGCACGCTGGGGATCGCGCCGCTCTTCTGGGATCACCAGACCACCGGCGGGGATCGGCTGCGCCTGGTGCTGCCGCTCTACGCGGCTTGGGCGGACGGGGCCACGGGGGAGACGTTCACGCTGGGTGGGCCGGCGTGGCACGCGGAGGACGGGGAGGGGGGGTACGACGCCGGGGTCTTCCCGCTGCTCTGGTGGGGGCGGGAGGCGAACGGGGTGGACGGCTACACGGCGCTCGTCCCCTTCGGGTGGCGCGAGGTGAAGGACGGGGGCCGGGACGTGATGACGGTGGCGGGGCCGGCGTGGCACCACCGTTGGGCGACGGGGTGGTCTGCGGGGCTGGTGCCGCTGGGCTTCGCCAGCGCCGATGAGGCCGCAGACACCTTCCGCCTCCTGGCGGGGCCGGTGTGGTACAGCCGCGAAGGCGAGGAGCGCCTCCTGTTGACGCCGCTCTACGCGCAGGCGTGGTCCCCCGGGCGGCGCTGGCTGCTGGGGCCGGGCTTCTACCACAGCAGCGACGACGCGGCGCAGGAGTCCACGACGGTGGTGGGCCCGTATGTGGACGCCACCGACGCCGCGGGGTGGGCGGGGGGGCTGCTGCCCTTCTACTTCGGGTGGCGGGACCGCGACGGGGGCTCGCTGGACACGACGCTGGGGCTGGCGTGGTGGTGGGACGACCCGGCCGAGGAGGCGTCGGGGGTGGTGGCGGGGCCCTTCTATCATATGGAGGATGCGGCGGGCGCCTCGACGGGGCTCTTCCCGCTGGTCCACGCCCGGCGGGACGCGGACGGCGCGCGGGAGGGGTGGGTGGCGCCGCTGGCCTACTGGTCCTCCAGCGCAGACGGGGAGGCCTCGACCTGGATCGCGGGGCCCGCGTTCAGCTACCGGGATGAGCGGGCGAGGGAGTCGGGGTGGGGGGTGGCGCCGCTGGTGTGGTCCACCGAGGGGCCGACGTCGAGCAGCAGCGCGGTGCTGCCCCTCTACTGGCACCAGAGCCGCCCGGACGGGCACACCTTCGTGAGCCCGCTCTACTACAGCGACCGGGAGGGGGCGCGCTCGCGGGAGTGGGCGTGGCTCTACGCGGCGGCGAGCGATGAGGCGTCGTCGTGGCGGGTGGTGCTGCCGCTCTATCTGGGGACCTCCCACGCCGATGGGCGGCGGCTGGACGTGGTGCTGCCGCTCTACGCCCACGGGCAGAGCGCGGGGGATCGGCAGGGGTGGACGGCGGCGCCGCTCTACTTCCACAGCTACGACCGGGAGCGCGACGAGGAGGCGCGGGTGATCTTCCCCGTCTACTGGGACTTTCGGGATCGCAAGCGAGACCTGACCGTGGTGGGGCCGTGGTGGCGCTCGGCCCGGCGAGACGCCGCGCGGACCAGCCACGGGCTGGTGCCCTTCTATTATTATAGCGAAGACCCCACCGGATACTCTCTGGAGCTGCTCGGCGGGGTGTTCAGCGTGGACCACGACGCGCGCTCCCAGGAGAGCGCCTACCGCCTGCTCTGGGTGCCGATCTGAGGCCAGAGAGCGCTTGAACCCCAAGGCGAGGAGGGCTAAGGTGCGCGGCGCGGCGCGGGTGGCGCGCCAGGGGGTCTGGAGAAGGCAAAGCGCTATGGGTGCATCGTCGGGTCGGCCGCTCTTGCGGCTCTTCATCGTGCTGGTGATCGAGCTGATCGGCTTTGGGATCGCGATCCCGGTGCTGCCCTTCTTGACGAAGGACTTCGGAGGGGACGCCTTCACGGTGGGGCTCCTCTTCGCCTTGATGGCGCTTGGGCAGTTCGCCATGGCCCCGGTGTGGGGCGGCCTCTCGGACCGCATCGGGCGGCGCGGGGCGATGGCGATCTCGCTGGGGTGCGCGGCGGTGGCTTCGCTGGCGACGGCGCTGGCGCCGACGCTCCTCGTGCTCTTCGCCGCGCGCATCCTCGCCGGGATGGCCAACGGCAACGTCTCCATCGCCTCGGCGTATGTGACGGACTTCACGCCGCCGTCGGAGCGCTCGCGGGGGATGGCGGTGATCGGGATCGCGTTCGGGCTGGGCTTCACCCTGGGCCCGGCCATCGGGGCGGGGCTGGCGACGCTCGGGCACGAGGTGCCGTTCTACGTCGCCTTCGGCATCTCTCTGGTGAACGCCGGGGTCGCCGCCGCGGTGCTGGCCGAGCCGCCCGCGCAGCCCGCCAGCGTGGAGCGCCGCCCGGGCTGGGCGCAGGCGATGGAGGTCCTCTCCTCGCCGATGACCCAGACCACGTGCTTGATGTTCTTCGGGTTTACGGTGGCGACGACCCTCATGGAGGGGGCGTTCGCGTTCTATCTGCTCGATCTCTTCGGCTACGGCGCCCGCGAGGTGGGGATGGTGCTGACCGGCCTGGCGGTGGTCATGGCGCTGGTCCAGGGCGGCGGCGTGGGGAGGCTCTCCAGGCGGCTCGGGGATCGCGCGATGAGCCTCTGGGGGCGTGGGCTCCTGGCGGTGGGCCTGCTCGGGGTGTGGATCTCCCACGAGCTGATCTGGGTGCTGGGGATGCTGGCTCTGGGGGCCGTGGGGCGGGCCCTGGCCCACCCCGGGATCATGGCGCTGACCTCCAACGCGGCCCAGCGCGGCGACGAGGGGCGCACCAAG
>CAUJGC010000208.1 GCA_963169075.1 Myxococcota bacterium | reverse complement strand
GTCGTTTCGGCGGTGTTTGTTTTTCTTTTGGGGGGGGGGGGCCCCCCCCCCCCCCGACCCCCGTCAAGGGCGCCAGCGCGCGAGCCCCACCAGCTCACGCGTGATGCCCTGGAGCGCCTCCAGCGTGATGTGCTCGGAGTAGACGCCGCTCCAGTCCGCGCCGCGAGCCGAGAGCTCGACGCGGCTGATCCAGGGGACGTTGAAGCCCAGGAGGCGCCCCAGGCGCGGCCCCGCGCTCGCCAGCAGCGCCCCGCCCCCCTGCGGGTCCTCGCCGTAGAAGACAAAGTCCGCGTCCAGCTCCGGGGTCGGCGGCTGGATGGGGTGCAGGCCGCCGCTGATCCCCGAGAGCGCGTTGCGGCATACGCCGACAAAGCGCGCCCAGGACGGCGCCTGGACGTGGATGAAGAGCTTGACGTGGCTCCCCGCCGGGAGCTGCCACCGCTGCGTGGCGTTCATCGCCCCCACCGCGATCATGTGCGCCAGCCCGCCCCGGCCCCGAGCCGCCACCGTCAGCGAGATCCGCACCGGCACGCCCTCGACCTCCCCGATCCAGCAGGGCTGGAGGAGCGGCTTGAGCAGGCTGGCGCGGTGCACCGTGCCTCCCCACGCCGCCGCCACCGCGTCCAGGTGCGCCAGCCCCTCCAGCCGGTTCCGCCGCCAGATCATGAAGCCGAAGACCGCCCCGAAGAGCACCAGGGTGAAGAGCCCGAACATCGCGCCCATCCCCAGAAAGAGCCCCAGCGCCTTCACGTCCTCCGTGAGCGCTCCGACCAGCCCGAAGATGGCGCAAGGCATCAAGACCATACCGCCCACGATCACAGCGGTCCCGATCATCCAGCCCGTGTGGCCCCCGATCGGCGTCAGCGGCGTGGGAGAAGGCGAGGTCGCGTTCATAGCGCGTCACTCCGTCTCGGGGACCTCCAGGTTGAGGCCGCCCGGGTAGGCGTAGGAGACGTGGCAGTCGTAGCCGTAGGACTCCACCCCGAAGGGGCGGTCGCCGGTCAACACGCGACGCCCGTCTGCGACGGGGAGGCGCGCCACGAGCCAGCGGATCGGGTCCTCGTCCCCCACCGGCTCGAAGCGGTCCTCCGGGATCGGCGCGCCATCCAGGAGGACCTGGGTCCCCGGCTCGATGATCACGCTCAGATAGTCCTCATCATAATCCAAAGGCACCAGAACAATATAGTCCTGCCGCAGCTGCGTGGTCGGCACCCCGACCGCGAAGGCGGGGTCCCCGATCCCCGTCGGGTTGCCCGCGTCGATGCCCTGGTCGCAGCTGCGCGGGATGCCAAACCAGTTGGAGCCCACCATGTAGTGCCCCAGCGACACCGGCGCGCTCGCCTCCAGGATGAAGTCGCGCCGGGACTCGAACTGGACGAACTCCCCGCGGTTCAGCCACGCCCCGGTCACGCCCTCGATGTAGGGGTCGGTCATGAGCTGGGTGCCGTCCTCGGCGGCCAGGACGCGCCAGACGTCCGGCTCGGTGCCGCGCGGAGAGAACTTGGCGCCCACGTAGCGCTGCGCCCAGATGTCCAGCGGCAAGAGCTGCGCCTCGATGTGATCGCAGCGATCAATCCCCACGAGGACGTTGGCGCACTCGTGCCCGCCGAAGACCCCGATCGGGTGCGACGCCTCCACCCACGTCCCCGTCAGATCATCCCCCCCGGCGGCCGTCGTCATGTTCAGCACCTCGCCGGGGGCCAGCGTGAAGGTGCGCTCCTCTCCGGCGAGCATCCGCGGCGTGTCGGGGCCGGGCGCCGTAGGCGCCGAGGCGCGCACCGTCACGGCGTTCTCCTGCCCGCTGGTGTTGACCACGGTGAAGAAGCCCCGGAGCGGCGGATCGGGGCGCTGCTCCCAGCTCATCACCCAGTAGCGCGTCCCCAGGGCGTTGGTCGGCAGGAGGAGCGTCCCGTCGTTGCTGTAGACATCGACGTTGTTCAGCGGGTTGAACTGGTGCGCCGTGATGGGGATGTTGCTCTTGACCCGGAACGCCCGGTCGCTCACCCCCGGCGTGCTCACGTCCGCCCCCGGCGAGATCGCGTAGATGGCCTGCCCCAGCGGCGGCACCTCCAGCGTCGCCGGATCGATCCCCTCCACGGGCGTCTCATAGCCCCGCGTCACCGTGATGGAGGCCGTCAGCTCCGGGTTGGGGTTGCTCACCACGATGGCGTGGGGCTGGCCGCTGGCGTCGTCGTAGTTGTCCAGATCCAGCGACCAGTACTCGCAGCCGATGTAGCTGGCGACCTTCGCGTTGATCGTGCAGAGATCCCGGCACGCCCCCTCATCGCACGCCTGCCCCACCCCGCAGGGCTGCGGATCGCCGTAGGCCGTCCCGTCGGTGCAGGTCACCACCGTCTCCGGGTCCTCGCACCGCGTCTGCCCGATGGCGCAGATCGCCCCCTCGCAGACGCCCCCCGTACACGGCGCGTCCCGAGGGCACGGCGCCTCGAAGGTGCCCGTCCCCGTCGCGTTGCACACCTTGACCGAGCTGGGCCCCGCGCACCCCGCCTGAGCCGCCGGGACGCAGATCACCTCCCGACACGCCGGCGCCTCCGGGTCGCACCGCTCCCCGCTCCCGCAACGCTCCGTCGTCAGCCGCGCCTCGCCGCTGACATCCACCACGCAGCGCTCCACCTCCAGATCCCCGGCGCAGCGCGCCGCACCCGCCTCGCACGCCGCCGCTGGCGCGTCCGCGTCGTCTGCTGAGGCGTCGGGCGCGGCGTCGGGGAGCCCCGCGTCCTGCGCGCCCGCATCCGCGACCTGGCCGCCGCCGCTGACGCCGCCGCCGCCGCACGCCGCCGCCAGCGCGAGGAGGAGGAGGGCTATACAGGTGCGATATCCAGGCGGACAAATCATGAGAGCTGGGACCTCTCAGCGGCCTTGGTTCAGCGCGCGCATGTAGAGGTCGAAGGCGCGGTTGAAGTCCCCCGACTTGCAGAAGACCCGCGCGAGCTGGTTGAGGACCGGGGCGCCGCTGCCGCCGGTCAGGGTGAAGACCCGATCCAGACACTCGGCGGCGAAGGCGTAGTCCCCCGCCTGGATGTTGACCCGGGCGAGGAGGCGGAGGAGCTTGACCCGCCAGACGTCGTCGAGGCCGCCCTGCTCCAGCGCGCTCTCCAGGAAGCGCTGGGCCTGGGTGGTCTTGCCGAGGTGGGCCTGGCAGAAGCCCATCCAGTAGAGGGCGGCGACGCTGCGCGGCGCCTCGTCGAGGGCCTGGCGGAGCGCCGCCTGGGCCTGCTGCCACTGCTTGCGCTGGAGGTAGGCGATCCCGCGCTGGAGGGAGGCCTGGTTCGCGTCAGCTGCTTCGTTGGTCATGGCGCCACCTCGTCTCAGTCCAGCTCCAGCATCGAGAAGCGCTCGGAGGTGTCCCGAGGCTCGTCCTCATCGGGCTCCTTGGCCTTGCGGCCTGGAGCGGGGCGGGCGGGCGGGCTGCTCTGCAGCTCGTCGCGCCAGTTGGGCATGGCCGGGGCGCTGCGCGGCGGCGGCGAGGCGACCTCGTCGCGGAGGGCGACGCTTGGGCGCTGGATGCGGCCCGCCTCGGCGGCGGTGGCGCTGGGGCCCTGAGGGGCGGGCTCCCTGGAGCGGAAGGAGCCGACGCTGCGCGCCGGGGCCTCCTCCCCGAAGATCGGCCCGTCCACGGGGGGCTCGGGGGCGGGGCGCGCGGGGGCCGGGGCGCGGCGCGGCTCGATCTCGGCGGCGTCGGGGTAGGTCTCGGCGCTCTCGGCGGGGTCGTCGGCCTCGGTGAGGAGGACCTCGGCGCCGTCGCGCTCGACCCAGACGCGGTTGCCGGACACCTTGAGGTGCTGAAGCTCGGCGTGGGCGAGGTTCATCTGGAGGTGGAGGATGAGCTGGGGGAAGGAGAGGTCGTGGAGCTGGAGCGTGGGCTCCGGCACCGAGACGACCTCCTCGGTGACGCCGTCGGGGGCCTCGATGACGTAGAGGCGCAGGATGTGGGTGAGGAGATCGATCAGCTCTTCGCGGCTGTAGCGCTCAAGGGCGTCTCGCATCTGGCTGGCCTGGGGGCCGAAGTCGCGTCGTTGTTCGCTCATGTTGCGCCTCTATGTCTCGTGACAGACCTCAAAGTTCCAAAAGATATACGCCCTCTCCCAGCCTCTATGCACACACGCCCCCCAACGATTCAGGCACCCGCTTCCGCGCAAAAAACAGAACAAAGTCCGCAGCAAACGTTGACACAGAAAACCACCTATACATCAACACCCCGCTCCAACTCAACAGAGTACCTCTATCAAAAGCACAAGACAACCTGCAATCTGGTCTATCAGGAGCAGAAGACAAAACGCACCTCACCTGAAGCCAACCTCACGTATTGACTTGTCGAGACCTCTCTCTGATAGATCTTCACGCTGGAATCCAAATAGGAAAACGAACACCTCGTATGGATAACATCTCCTTCCTGCAACTCCTCTGAGCTCTTCAAAGTATAGCTCAAACGGGAGCCTACGCTCGGATCGTGCTTTATGTAACCTGACGTCTCATAAACATCCCCCAACCTCTCCAAGTTTACAAAAACCACCTCACTCCCACCCAGAACATCTGAAACCTCGAGATCAAGTACAGTAAGTGTTCCAACCCTCCTCGCACTGATCACCTGACACCTGTTCTCAGATCTCAACCCGCGAGGGCACTCAACAAACCCTGAGGCCACTAGACGCTCTACGTCTTGTCTAGAGGACTCAAGACCGTCACCCCCTGCAGAGTCGATCACGCAAGATGAGAGCAAAGCAAAAGAGAGCAACATGTTTGATTTTTTCACTAACATCAACATATGAAGGCTGCTCCTTGAAGACTGGAGACACAGCTCAAGTCCAGATGAACATCAACGCCCTGTTTACTTGTCACACCTGGCACACTGGATTTAGTTCACTTCAAGACTGGACTTGACTCTTTGTTGATTGAGTTTGTGTGGAGTTCAAGACAGCTGCACCCTTGCTCAACCAAAACAGAGAGAGCATGAGTGTCTTCATTATAGAGCAAACCAGGTTCGCACTCAACACCATCGCAGCACAAGATGCTGAGTCATTCCTTCATGTGGCTCCTCCCCTCGGCGCCGCAGGGCGGTCTAGCGGGGAGCGCCCTGGCAGGCGACGAAGCGCGCGCCGTCGAGGAGGGCGCCGGTCCACACGATGCCCTTCAGGTTGCATTGGAGGAAGGTGGCGCCGCGGACATCGGCGCCGAGGAGGATGGCGTCTTCGAGATCGCAGCCGATCAGGAGGGCGCGTGCGAGCTTGGTGCGGTTGAGGCTGGGGGCGCCCATGTTGGGGTCGCTGAAGCGGCAGCGGTTGAGGAGGGCGCCCTCCAGGTCGGCGTTGTGCAGCTCGGCGTTCTGGAAGGTGACGTCGCTGAGGCGCGCGCCGTGGAGGTCGGCGTTGCTGAGGCGGGTGTCGTAGAAGCCCACGCGGTCGAGGATGGCGTGGGCGAAGCGGGCCTCCATGGCGTGGCAGGTCATGAAGTTGGAGTCGCGGACGACGGCGCGCGGGAGCTGGACGCCGCGGAGCTGGCAGCCGTTGAAGTGGGCCTCGGCGGCGGTGAGGCCGTCGAGGTTGGCGTTGTTGAGGCTGGACTGGGCGAAGCGGACGTTGTGGATGACGGCCGCGCCCAGTTCTTGTCCGTTGAGGTTGACGCGCTCGACGGCGCAGCCGTGGAGGGTGCCCCGCTTGATGCGCTCGCTGACCTCGTAGGCGGTCTCCAGAACGTTGTCCATCGGCTCCGAGTCTCCGTAGGTGCGAGGGCGCCACAGCGCGCGCCGGAGCGCTTCAGTCTAACCCCCGGGCGGGCTGTGTCAATTGGCCTCCTCGATCGCGACGAGGAGGACGGTGATGTTGTCGGTGCCGCCGTTGTGGTTGGCGACGCGGATGAGGCTCTGGGCGGCGCCGCGCATGTCGTCGAAGGCGGTCTGCATGATCTCGGCGATCACCCAGTCTTCGGCCAGATCGCTGAGGCCGTCGGAGCAGAGGAGGTAGACGTCGCGGTGTCGCTTGGGGACGACCTGGGTGTCCACGTCCACATAGTCCTTGAGGCCGAGGGCGCGGAAGATGACGTTTTTATTGGGGTAGTTCTCGGCCTCGGCGGGGGTGAGCTTGCCGGTGGCGAGGAGGTGGTTGACGAGGGAGTGGTCGGTGGTGATCTGGGCGAGGGTGTTGTCGCGGAAGCGGTAGATGCGGCTGTCCCCGACGTGGGCGAGGGTGAGGGTGGGGAGTCCGGCGTCGAGGGCGGCGACGACGGTGGTGCCCATGCCTTCGTGCTCGCGGGACTTGCAGGAGGTGATGTAGATGCGCTCGTTGGCGTGCTTGATGGCGCAGGCGAGGGCGTACTCTTCGGGGGAGCGTCCGTGCTCGTGGGGGAAGGAGGGGTCGAAGCCGGGTCGGTGCCGGTCCTGGGCCATGTACTGGGTGATGAAGTTGACGGCGAGGGTGCTGGCGAGGCGCCCGGAGGCGTGCCCACCCATGCCGTCAGCGACGACGTAGAGGCCTTCGGAGGGGACGATGATGAAGTTGTCCTCGTTCTCCTGACGGGCGCGTCCGACGTCCGTCATCCCCAGGGCCCGCGTGCGGAGCGCCATGCGCGCACCTGCCTGTGTAGAAGGTAAGGGGTTGTGGAGGGGTGAAGGCGTCGCCGTCACCGTCCATGCTCTCCTCTTCGGTGTCGCACACCGCCTCCTCGGGGCGCAAGGCTGCGCGGCGCCCATGACGCACCGCGTCAAAGCGCGGCC
>CAUJGC010000207.1 GCA_963169075.1 Myxococcota bacterium | reverse complement strand
GTTCGTCCGGCCGAGCAGGCCGGACGTTACGGCCCCGGGGGGGTCTTCATCTTCACTCCGGTGTCGCGCGCTCCAGGGCGCGCTTCTTGTCCTTCTCGTCGAACCAGTCGGACTTCAGGTAGCGGCGGAGGCAGGAGGCGTAGAGGCAGTCGCGGAGGGTGTTGTACTGGTGGGTGACGTTGCCGTGGCTGACGGCGGTCTTGACGAAGACGGCGCGGGCGGTGGTCAGCTCGGCGCGGGTGAGGGTGCCCTCGCGCTCTTCGTGGAGGACGGGGACGCCGGCGTGCTCCAGCTCCCGCATGAGGGTCTTGTTCAGCGCCGCGACCCGCCCGCCCGCGTAGTAGGAGATCAGCTTGTGGCGGTCCTTGCGGGCGCTGCCCTTGCGATCCTCGACCCACTCGCGGAAGAGGTGGTGGTCGCCGTAGAGGGCGTCGAAGAGGTAGACCTCGCTGACGTCGTAGCCGCCCTGGGTGATGCAGCGGGCCGCGACCCGGTAGCCGCCGGAGTGGGCCGAGATGCAGACCGTGCCGATCCGCGCCTTGCGCGGCAGGCGCGAGGCGCCGAGGGCCTTGCCCGCCTCGCGGGTCTGGAGGGTCTGGCGCAGATCGGTGAGGAAGCGCAGGAGGCCGCCCTCGTCGTCCAGCTTGCCGCCGTCGCCGGAGCGGGCGCGGATGGGGCCCTGGGGCATGACCAGGATGGCGTTCTGGCGGCTCTCGTAGAGCTGCTCGCGGAGCTGGTGCTCCTTCATCGCCTCCTCGGCGGTGGTGCCGTGGCCGTGGAAGTGGAGGACCACGTCCACGTCGCTGCCCCGCACGCGGTAGTGGTGCGGGACGAAGACCAGCACCGTGCTGTCGCGCCAGGGGGAGCCCTTGGCAGGGAAGGGCGCCTCGGCCAGCTCCAGCTTGAGGGTGGTGCCGCGCTTGCCTTCGTAGATCTCGACCACGCGGGAGGTCGGCGCCGCCTCGGCAGGCAGCGGGATCAGGAGGGAGAAGAGCCCGGCAGCGCCGAGCCCCAGGATGTGACGACGTGTGAAGAGGAGTCTGGACATATGAACCTCAGGCTCATCCTTGAGCCCGCGCGCGTGGGATGTGGCTCCAGGCCAGGTGGGCCAGGAAGACCACCACCATCAACCCCAACCCGAACATCGGGAACCAGCCGCTCCATTCCGGAGCGCGCACCGCCTCCCAGAGCGAGAGCACCACCACCGCCCCCGAGGAGAGCAGATAGAAGGCCGGCAGGAGCGGGTAGCCTGTCGCCCGGTAGGGGCGCTCCTCCCGGGGCCTGATCACCCGGAGCACGAAGAGCGAGGCCACCGTCAACGACCCGCAGATCATCATCGCCAGGCTCACCAGGCTCAGGAGCTGCTCAAAGGTCCCGCTCACGATCAGCACGCACGCCCAGGCCGCCTGGAAGATCAGCGCCCGCGCCGGCACACCCCGCGGGTTGGTCCGGGCGAAGAAGCCCGAGAGCGCCCCGCCCTCGGCCATCGCCATCGCCACCCGCGCCCCGCCCAGGATGGTCGTGTTCAGCGACGCCAGCAGCGCGCTGGCGATCAAGGCCGTGATCCCGACCTTCGCGACGTCCCCCCCCAGCGCCGCCGCGGTCGCCGTCCCGACCTCGAAGGAGGACGCGATCCCGCCGAAGCCCAGCACCTCCACGAAGGCCCCGTTCAAGAGCAGGTAGAGCGCCGTGATCAAGAGCGTCCCCCCGATCAGCCCCAGCGGGATGTTCCGGCTCGGCCGCTCGACCTCGCCTGCCACATAGATGACGGCGTTCCACCCGGCGTAGGCGAAGTAGACCGGCCCCCAGGCCGCCACCCAGCTGCTCCAGCCCATCGGGCTCTCGGGCGGCGGCGGCGGCGCGGCGGCGCCCAGCGGCGCGCCGCCCAGGAGCGCGTAGAGCGCCCCGAGGCTCAGGAGCGCCACCGGGGTCAGCGTCATCAAGGTCTGCGCCCACGCCGCCAGGCGCGCCCCCAGGAGGTTGAGGGCCGTGAAGCCCCAGACCAGCCCCATCGCGATGAGCTGCGTCCACGTCAGCGGCCCCAGCGCCGCCGCGCTCAGGTCCACCTGGGCCTCCGGCCCGGCGATCAGCCGCGCCAGCGGCCCCAGCAGCACCGGGAGCTGGTACTGGCACACCGGCACCGCCAGCGCCGCCACCGAGCCCGTGAAGATCGCCCCGAAGAGCACCCACCCGCTGGCGAACGCCGCCGACGGCCCGAACGCCCGCCGCTGGAACACATAGTCGCCGCCCGCCTGAGGCATCATCGCCCCAAGCTCCCCGCACGCCACCGCCCCCGCCAGCGCCGAGAGCCCCGCCAGCACCCACACCCCGAAGTAGGGCAGGGCGGCGGGCAGGGCTTTGGCGACCAGCGGCGGCGAGAGGAAGACCCCGATCCCGAGCATCGAGCCCGCGACGATGGAGATCGCCCCAAGCGGCCCGATGACCCGCTTCGTCTGCGCCTCGCTCATGGTGTGTGTGCCCTCCGTCAGCGCGGCTGGGCCGGGCTCAGGCGCTTGCGCCCGATCTGGAGGCACGAGCCCGCCTCCTTGGCGTAGCCCAGCTTGAAGGGCAGGTTCTGCACGTCCTTGCGGGTCGCGTAGGCCCGCTTCAGCGGCAGCTGCGGCCCCTGATCGAAGAGCACGTTCACCGTCCGGAAGTCCCCGTAGAGATCCACCTCGAAGGCCGCCGAGAGGTCGTCGTAGGCCAGCCCCGTCTCGTCCTGGAGCACCGTGGGGGCGCGCTCCAGCAGCGCGTCACGCACCACCGAGAAGCTCGGCATCTGCATCAGGTGCGAGGCCGCCTTCAGCACCACCCGGTTCCCGGCGAAGGTCCGGACGAAGGTCCGGTCGGCGGCGTTGTGCTTCAGGTTGCCGTTGGAGAGGTCCATCCGCAGGTAGTCCAGCGTCACCGGCTGCCCGTCGCTCGTGCGCTTGAGCTTCAGCCGCACCGACTCCCACGTCTTGGGCTTGCTCCGATCCCCCGGGTGGATCTCCACGTCGCTCCCGGCGGCGTTCACCTGGATGGGCAGCACCTCCAGCACCTCGTAGCCCTCCCGCGCGGCGAAGGCCATCATGACGCCGGTGATGCCCTCCACCACCGTGGCCCGCTCGAAGATCGCCGTCATGTCCTTCGTCTCGAAGAAGCCCCGCCGCGCGAAGTTCCCCAGCCCCTCCCGGAAGAGCCGGTACACCGACGCCGCCCGCTTGTCGCTCATCCCCTCCAGATCCGGCACCCGCCCCGCCGTCTGGAGCGCCACCAGCACATAGCGCGACGCGTCCGGGTAGAGCCGATGCACCGTCGGCAGATCCGGCCCCGAGAACGGGTAGAAGATCGTCTCGTTCGCGTGGGCCGGCAGCTTCTGCCGGGCCCACGAGCCCATCCGGCTCCCGTAGCGCGCCTCGTAGCTCTGGAAGTTCTTGTCCACCGTCGCGCTGTAGCGCTTCAGGTCGGCGCTCTTGCCCGCCTGCGCGCTCAGCGCGTCCGGGGCCATCCCCGCCAGCACCCGGGCCGTCGTGTCGGGCGGCAGCTCCGCGTGAGCCGAAGACCCCAGCAGCCCGACACACGTCATCACCAGCGCCGCACACGCGGCGCGCCTGCAAGAGAGAGTTGAGGTGGAGAGCAAGGAGAGGCTCCAGCAGAGCAGGGGAGGCGGTCGTTCCCGTTCACCGTCGAAGCACAGCATCTTCAACACCGCCGCACACCTCCCAAGCCTAGCGCAGCCCCCCCCCGGGACGCAACCCCCCCCGGGCCGTAACGACCAGGCAAATCCTGGACGAAAGGCCCCGGTACCCCCCCTGGCCGGGGGGCCCCC
>CAUJGC010000206.1 GCA_963169075.1 Myxococcota bacterium | reverse complement strand
GCCCTCTGGATCGACCGCCTCGCCCCCTACTACGCCCCCGAGCTTCAGCTCCTCGGCACCGTCGCCACCGTCCCCCCCGCCGACCTCATCGGCCAGAGCCAGCGCGCCCTCGGGGAGATCGTCAACGCCACCGGCAACACCATCGCCATGCTCGCCGCCACCGGCGACTGGTACGGCGCCGCCGACCGCTTCAACCAGGTCCTCGTCCCGCCCTACGACGCCGACGTCCCCGCCGCGCTCGCCGCCTCCTGCGACCCCAGCGACGAGGTGGACTTCGACGCCATCCAGAACCTCAGCGACGTCTTCCAGGAGCCCCTCCTCGACGCCGCCGCCACAGGCACCCTCCCCGAGCTCCTCCCCTGGGGCTGCTCCTTCGCTGAGAACGGCCTCACCTCCACGTCCATCCCCCGTATCAACGACGACCTTCCCAGCTATAACATCCTCTTCATCCTTGGAGAGAACGACAACCTCGTCCACACCCCCATCGAGCGCGCCAGCTACCAGACCCTCTGCGAGGCCGGCATGCCCCTCACCTACCTCGAATGCGCAGGCGCCGGCCACGTCCCCGCCACCACCTGGGCCCTCCCCGAGATCTTCGACTTCATCGAGGCCCGCCAACAAGGCGTGATCCCCCCCGCGCCCACCTGCACCCCCAGCGCACCCGTCCGCTGCGCCGACACCCCCGAATAAAGCGGCGCCCCCTCACAGCCACCCGAACGCCCCCCGCAGCGCCGCCTTTCCCCCCGTCTCGATGATCTCGCCGTGGGCCATGATCAGCCGATCAAAGTCCCACCCAAGCAGCGCCTCCACCTCGCGCCGCGCCGCCGCGCGGCGCATCCCCACCCGCTCCAGCAGCGTCGTCCGACACCCCGGATACCCGCACAGACACCACATCCCCGCCCGCGTCAGCCACGGCGCCGTCGGCGCGAAGTTGAACACCAGATCGCTCACGATCAGCGTCCGGCTCGGACGGTGCAGCGCCACCACCTCGTTCGTCATCCCGAAGCACCCCAGCGCCATCAGCTCGACCTCCGCGCCAAACGGACGCGACCCCGGCCCCACCGTCCCCTGAAAGCGGACGTCAGGACGCTTCTCCGCCAGCCCCGGCGCCCCCCAGACCTCCAGCCCTGCCGCCGCCCACGGCCCCACATAGAGGTGATGCAGCAGGTTCGGCGCCAGCACCCACCGCGGCGTCCCCACCTCCTCCACCGCAGCGGGCTCAAGCGCGATCGGCGAGTGTACGAGCAGCCCCCCCGCCAGCTCCAGCACCGTCATCCGCGCCCCCACCTCCAACCCCATAAAGCGCTGCGGCGCCTCCACGACATGCACCCCCACCGCCACCTCTCGCAAACCATTTGCGCTCATCCTGCTCCTCCCTGCGCTTCAGCGTTCAAGCCCACCCCCATAAAATGGGGTCCAGGGGAGCTTCCCCTGGCCGCCGGAGGCACACAAGAACCCTACCTGCGCCGCAGCCCCGCCCACACACCCAGCCCTGCCAGCCCCAACCCAAGCCACCCGCCCGAGGTCACTCCAGACGGCTGCGCGACGTTGCAACCCTCCCCCTCCTCATCGACCGGGGCGCCACCGCCAGCGCTTGCATGATCCTCCTCGCACGCCCTGTCTCGATCAGCCTCCAGCTCCGCGAGGTAGGCCTCCAGCTCGGTGCAGTCCAGCTCGAACTCCGCCTCCTCCGTCTCCAGCACCAGGTCGGTGCCGGGCAGCCACGCGAGCACCTTCACCGTGTGACGACCCGGCTCAAGCCCCGCGTTGAACTGCCCGCACAGCGTAAAGAGCTGCGCGTGTCCTCGCCCTCCCGAGTCCTCACCCAACGAGGGCTGCTCGCATGCGCTGCTGCGCTCCTCCCAGCGCTCGCCATCCACCAGCGTCGTGAAGAAGAGCGCGTCGCGCCAGGGCCTCGCTTCATCGCTCAACTCCACCCTCGCTGAGATCGTCGCTGCATCATAATCACCGCTGCATCCATCCTGTGTGTTGACCGATATATTGTTCAAGCTCCGCTGAAACAACTCCAGGCCCCCCAGGGACTGAGGCAGCGGCGCAGCCGGGGTGAGCTGGAACACCATGAGCGGATGCTGATCGCCCCTCGAAGCACAGAGAGAATCAGGCGACTGAAGCACATAGCGCCCCTCCTCCAGAGCGCCCTCAGGTTGAATCAAGTAGCCATCCCGATCCTCCAGAAAGCCAAAGCGCGCAGGCGGGCTCTCGACAGCCTGGACGCGGAGGGGGTGCCCTGTCGATTGATCGATGTTGGTGAGCGTCCAGCTCGGCATCACATAGTCGTCTTGCTGCCGGGAAGAGATCGCGAGCGGAAACCCTGGCGTGTTGGACGGGATGGAGATCCAGCTATCCAGCAACACCTCCGCACACCGCCCGGAGCAGGTGCACGCCTCCGCCGTGTTCGCTGCACCCAGCGCCGCCGATCCCGCCAACACCATCACACACCACCGCTTGACCATCGTGTCCTCCTGCTCGCAAGGTGTTCCGCGCTCGGGGTGAGCGCATCGGGGGAGAGAGCCGGCTCGGCCTCGGTGTGACCTTCAAGGCTCAAAAAAAGGATGGATGCACGTGGGTGATGAGGTGTTGAGCTGGGTCCTGGCGGAGACGCCCGCGTGGCTGGCGCTCCAGAAGCCTGCGGGGATCGTCGTGATCCCGGGGCGAGATGAGGCGCCGGAGGAGAGCTTGCGGCATCGGCTGGAGGCGGCGCTGGGGCAGACCGTCTGGGTGGTGCATCGGCTGGATCGCCACACGTCGGGGGTGCTCTTGTTCGCGCGGGACGCGGCGGCGCACCGCGCCCTCAGCCTGAGCTTCGAGCGGGGGCAGGTCCAGAAGACCTACCTGGCCTTCACCCGAGGCGTGCCGGAGCCTGCGGAGGGGGTGATCGACGTCGCGCTCCACACCGCGCGCAAGGGGAAGATGCGCCCGGCGAAGCCAGGCGAGGAGGGCGCGAAGCCCTCGCAGACCGCCTATCGGGTGGTGAGGCAGTGGGAGACGCACGTGGGGCCGGTGGCGCTGGTGGAGGCGAAGCCGAAGACGGGGCGGCAGCACCAGCTCCGGGTCCACCTGCGGGCCATCGGGACGCCGCTGCTGGTCGATCCGCTCTATGGCGGCTGCGCCGAGCAGCCGATCACGGACGACTTCACCCTGACGCGCCACCCCCTCCACGCCGCCAGCGTTATCTTTACCGATCCGGTGACCCGCCAGCCCGTCACCGTCGAGGCGCCGCTGCCCGACGATCTCCAGCGCCTCCTTGAAGCCTTGTAATGGGGGGTTCGGGGGGGGGGGGGGGGCCCCCCGCCGCCGCGGGGGGGGCCCCGACAAAAATAAAGACAAATATGAATTGTATGGGGTTTT